>CALDZJ010000001.1 GCA_937944055.1 uncultured Verrucomicrobiales bacterium
TGAGGTAGCGCCCAGCTTCTTGCTCTAGCCGCAACCCCCGCTCCGCAACCCCCGCTCCGCAACCCCCGCCAATCCAAGTGGCGAGGGCGCCACAGCTCCTGTCCTTACAACTCTAAAAAATTCTGCAATATCTGCTTCCCGGATTCAGTCAAAATCGACTCCGGGTGAAACTGCACCCCATGCACATTCAGCTCCTTATGCTTCAACCCCATGATCATGCCATCTTCCGTCCAAGCGGTGACTTCCAAGCAGGCAGGCAGGGTCTCCTTTTTCACGATCAAAGAATGATAGCGCGTGGCCTCAAAGGGATTCGCAAGCCCTTTAAAAACGCTTTGCCCTTCATGATGGATCATCGAAGTCTTCCCGTGCATGAGCTCCTTCGCTCGCACCACTTCCCCGCCATAAACTTGGCCAATCGATTGATGCCCTAAGCACACTCCAAAGATCGGAAGTTCCTCTCCGAAAGCCTCAATCACCTCGCAAGAGATCCCCGCCTCATTCGGCGTGCAAGGTCCCGGCGAAATACAAATGCGACTCGGCTTGAGTTCACGAAGTTCTTCCACCGTCACTGCATCATTTCGCAGCACCTTCATCTCCGCACCCAACTCGCCAAAATACTGCACGAGATTATAAGTGAATGAATCGTAATTATCGATAACGGCTAGCATGATTTTTCTAAGTTAAAGGCGCTTTGACAGGCAAAGCATTCTCCAAAGTTGCTTGGACTTTTTTCCCCACATTTTGAGCAAGTCACATCCTCTCCAGGAAGGGCTTTCTCCTCTTCAAGAACCTTGTGAATGATTTCCCAAGCCTCTTGGTAATCGTCATCATTCATGACACAAAGATTGGGATAGAACTCCGGAATCGGAATCTCCACCACCCCATGCACCAGATGCTCATTCCGCAACATCGTCGGAATACCCGCCGCCTCCACCAGATCGCGAAAGTAACTCACTCGGATATACTCGTGATGTCGAAAAACCTCCTTCACTGCTTCGACAAAGTCTTAGCCAATCCAACTGCGCGCATCATCGCGGCAGCTTTGTTGACGGTTTCATTATATTCGTAAGTCGGATCGCTATCCGCCACCACGCCGGCACCTGCCTGAATGTAAACCTTATCCCCCTTCAGGACACAGGTCCGCAAAGCGATGCAGGAATCGTGATTCCCATCCCAGCCGAAGTATCCCACCGCGCCGGAGTAGGTCCCGCGCTTATTTTTCTCCAACGAGTTGATAATCTGCATCGCGCGAATCTTAGGCGCTCCACTCACCGTTCCCGCCGGGAAAGTTGAGCGTAGCACGTCGTAAGAACTATGCTCGGGCGAAAGCCTCCCACTCACATTCGAGACAATGTGCATGACGTGACTGTATCGCTCCACGATCATTTGGTCATCGACTGATACCGATCCTGACTCCGAAATCCGCCCGACATCATTGCGAGCCAAGTCGATCAACATGACATGCTCCGCGCACTCCTTTTCATCAGCCAAAAGATCCGCCGCAAGCGCATCATCTTCCTCTGGCGTCTTCCCCCTCCAGCGCGTTCCGGCGATCGGGCGGATATCAATTCTCCCATCCACTGCGCGCACATGCACCTCCGGCGAACTCCCCACTAAAGAAAAGTCCGGTGTCTCGTAAACAAACATGTAAGGCGAGGGATTCACATGACGCAGCGCACGATAGAGATCGATATTGCTCCCCTCAAAATCTGCTTCAAACCTCTGACTCGGCACCACTTGAAAAGCATCACCCGCCGCGATGTATTCCTTCGCCTTCAGGACCATCTCCTCATACTCAGCTTGCGTCGTATTACTGCGTGGCTCCGGAGCTTCCACTTCCGCCAAACCATTGAGAGGCGAAACATGCAGCGGACGATCCAACATCTCGATGATGGCACCAATCCGCCCAACCGCCATCGCATAAGCTTCTTCAGTCGAGGAGGCCTCATCCAACATCGCATTCGCCACCACCAAAAGGCGGCGCAATTTGTGATCAAAAATCACCATCGTATCCGCGAGAAAAAAGATCGACTCTGGAAGCCCTAAATCATCCTCCGGCGACTCCGAAACTGTCGGCTCAAATTGCTGCACCGCATCGTATCCCACATAGCCAACCGCTCCCCCAAAAAACGGAGGGGCATCACCATGCGTTACCGGCTTGTAGCCCGCCATCAATCGCTGGACTTCATCTAAGACATCACCCTCGCGCTTGCGCTTCTCGACTTGTCCGCCTTTTTCAATCGTAACCTCATCACCTCGCGAAGTGAAAACCCACCTTGGCTGGCTCCCCACGATCGACCATCGCCCGCTCGCATCCGTGCTCTCCGCGCTCTCAAAGAGAAAGGCATTCCTGCCATCGCGGAGCTTTAAAAAGGCAGAGACGGGAGTCTCAAAGTCAGCAGCAAGCTGAGCATAGACAGGCACGACATTTCCGGCCTGCGCTAACTCGACGAACTCCTCGGCACTGGGCTTGACTGGAACCTGATTCACGCGGGCCGCAGTTTGGCGACGAAGCCGCGAAGCGCAACGCGAAACTCACACCCTATTTCCCAGTTTTAGGGGACTTCGCGGTATACTTTTTAAAATCCACCTTCTTTCCTTCGAAAAACAAAGCATCAACTTGTAACGATATTCTCCCGCCAAAACAAAAGCCCCAGAGATAAACCAACACGTGAAAATACAAAGCTTCATCGACCCCTTCAATCACTCACCCTCCAAACAACTCACCATAAAAAGCGGGATCCACTTCCGGCTCGATGCTTTGCCACTTCGTCACTTCATTTTGCGAAGCCGCACAAATCTTCAACTCCACTCCCCCAATTTTCTCCCTCACCACCTCCACCGCTTTCACCGGACAATTACAATCCCCGCTCAAGTGCCCCAGCACCACTCGCTTCAGCCCCTCCGGAACCAAAGCCGCCACTAGCTCCGCCGCTTGATCATTCGACAAGTGTCCATGCTGGGACGAAATCCGATTCTTCGTGCTAAAAGGTCGCTTCGTATCTGCCTCCAGCATTGGCCAATCATAATTCGCCTCTAAGACCAATCCCTCCACCCCTTGTAAGATTTCTTTGATCGGCCCGGTCACATGGCCCAGATCGGTGGCCACCCCCACGCTGCGCTCACCTCTCGCAATGACATAACCCACCGGCTCCACCGCATCATGCGGCAACGCAAAGGTGCTAATTTCAAAGCCCTCCCACGAAAACTTTTGCCCACTTTCAAAGGCCACCCACTGCGCCTGTGAGCCGAGGCTCTCCTGCACCACCCGCCCTGTCATCACGGAAGCAACGACCGGAACCCGACACTTCCGTAAAAAAACATCCAGCCCCCTCACATGATCTCCATGCTCATGAGTCAAAAGAATCCCCGTCAACTCTTGCGGATCCACCCCGAGAGCATCGAGCCGCAAATGTAGCTGCTTCGCGCTCAGCCCAGCATCCACGAGGAGATACTTACCATCGCACTCCACGATGGTAGCATTGCCCCCACTTCCACTTCCTAGAACTGCAAAACGCATCGTGCTGAATTGATGACGAAGAGAAGCCTCACTGGCAATCTCAGATTACGCGACTTCCCCCAGACCATGACGAATCACCAGAGACGCCTCACCCCAGCATCACTTTCGTAGTGGCGCTTGAAGCCTGAATCGGGCTCGCCTTTCATCAGCGCTCTTGCCGCGAGACCGAAAACCACCCCCGCTACGAAGCCACCAATATGAGCGGCGTAAGCCACCCCACCAGCCTCCCCCACGCTTTCCAGTGTGCCATACCCTTGGAAAAGCTGCATCGCAATCCACATCCCTAGGACCACTACCGCTGGCACCGAAATCATCCGAAAAAAGAAAATCGCATTCACTTTATTGCGAGGAAAAAGAACTAAGTAAGCTCCCAAAATCCCCGAAATCGCACCCGAGGCTCCTAGGTTCGGAATAATGCTATCCGGCCCCAGCACGATCTGCGCGGCAGATGCCAAAAGCCCGCTCGCGAGGTAAAAGATCAAGAAAAGCCCCGACCCAAAACGATGCTCCACATTATCCCCGAAAATCCACAGATAGAGCATATTACCACCCAGATGCATCCAGCCCCCGTGCATGAACATCGAGCTTAATAAAGTCAGATAAATCGGAGTCGGCCCCGCGACGTGATTGATCTGATTCTGCATCACTCGCTCCCCCACATAATACGGCCCCACCAAATCCTTTCCGCTCGTAATCTCCGCCGGAATGACACTCCAAGCCATCGTAAATTCGGGATTCCCGAGCTGATAAAGAAATAAAAGCACATTGATCAGCAGCAGAGAGATCGAGACATAAGCGGGCCTCATCAAATGCCGATCATCGTCACTGATTGGGAAAAACATGCCGTGCTTCTAACAGCATGGCACAATTTCCACCAGTCTCTTGATTCATTTGCTCGATTGCTCATTTGCTCATTTGCTCGATTGCTCTCTTGCATCTCCTTCGGTCTCTGATTAAGGTCCTTGCGTCGCCGGGATGGTGGAATTGGTAGACACGCGTGATTTAGGATCACGTGCCCTTGGGCGTGCAGGTTCGACCCCTGTTCCCGGTACTTTCCCCAAAAGAAACAAACAACGAATATTATGGACGAACTCAAAGAAAAACTCGCCGCACTCGGCCTCGAATCAGATAAGATCGAAGGCGTCATCGAAACCGTTCTCGGCTTCGTGAAAGATAAATTACCTGACGGCATGGAAGGAATGCTCGATAACCTCATCAGCGGTGAGGAAGGCGAAAGCATCCTCGACAAGGCCAAGGGCCTCTTCGGTGGCTAAGCCCTGAACAAGGCTCCCAAATTCTCAAAGCCCGCTCCTAAGAGCGGGCTTTTTTTATCCCCCCACACCCCAACTCCCCCCTCTCTCAGAACATTTTCAGAAAAAAATATCTTTTCCGGGAATAAATCCCCCCCTCCTGCTCTCCAGCCTTCGTAATGTACTCCATCACAATACGAAAATCAGCACTTATCCTCAGCGCTTCAACCCTAGCGCTCCCCGTTTCAAACGCCGCCCTCCTCCGCATCACGGTAGAAGCACCGTCCAACCTTGGACTCGCTCCAGCAGCCATTTCATTCCACGATGGCTCGAACGATTTTTTCGATACCGGATCAGCCGCCTCAGCCGGCCTTGAAGTCCTCGCAGAACTCGGAGGCACCGGCCCTCTCCTGGACTCTCTCACGACGGGAGACAATATTTCGATCATGAACAGTGGCGGCCCCTTCACTCCTGGCTCCTCAAACTCTGCCGTCCTAGAAGTCGATGAGATGAACACCACCTTCTCCTTCGCCTCCATGCTCCTTCCATCAAACGATTGGTTCATCGGGAACAATAACGGGATCGATGTTTCCAGCCTTCTGAGTGGAGCCCTTGGCACCACCGAGATCTTTGAATTCGGGCGCGTCTATGACGCCGGCACCGAGCTCGAGAACTTTAGCGAATCACCGGGCAACCCCTTCATCGGCTTGACAGCTGGAAACCCCGCAGCAAGCACCGCGCAAAATGGCGTCGTCACACTCGTAGATGCCGCAGATCCTTTCTCAGCCTTCCTTAATGCAGACGCCGGCTTTGACTCCAGCCTCTTTGACTTTAATGCCAATGGAGTCGGAGAAACTGTTCTTGGCCGGGTCACCATCACGGTCATCCCTGAGCCCAGCACCGCCCTTCTTAGCGCTCTTGCCGGCCTCGGACTCTTGGCCCGCCGCCGTCGCTAGACCCTAGAAAGATCTCGATTTTCTACTTCAATCCCTGACCTCCAGCGAGGTCAGGGATTTTTTTTCACCCCAGCACCCTCAGCTCATTCTCACCAGCCCCCTGCCTGAAAAATTGGCCGCTCCCCTGTAAGCCGGATTCTGTTCCACACGGCCTACCCATGCTTCAGCAGTCATTTATCTCTGCGACTATTACCCGGGGATCAAACGGACGAGCAGCCCTTCCCCTGTTCTGTCTTGCACTGTGAGAGGTTTACCTTGCCACCTCGGTTACCCTCGGCGCGGTGGGCTCTTACCCCACCTTTTCACCCTTACCCTCCGAGGAAGGCGGTCTGTTTTCTGCGGCACTAATCTATCCAGTGATCCTCTCGAATCACCGTCCCTCTTTTTCAAAAGGCACACTGCTCTTTAGTGTCCGGACTTTCCTCCAGCCTTCTTGCGAAAACCAGCGACTGCCCGGGGAGCGGAAGGCATGGATAAAACGCCACACCAAGCTTGACCAGTTCCAAAAAAAAAATCACATGACAAAGCCAGTTGACCTCTCACGTATAGTTGTCACGATCTAAGACATCCCACTTCATGAGACGATTTTTTCTTCCCCTTCTAATTAGCACTCTCCAAGCGAAAGATCCCTATAACGCCCTCCCCTCCGCCTCGGATGAATGGAAGATGGCCGGCCCCGGTGCCTTCGTGATGAACGATGGCATTGCCACCGCAAAAGGCGGCATGGGACTCTGGTGGTATGGGAAAAAAGAACTTAAAAACGCCTGCCTCGAAATCGAGTTCCTAGCCCAAAAAGACGGCAGTAACTCCGGCGTTTTTGTCCGCTTCCCTGACCCCGGGAATGATCCATGGGTCGCAGTCAAACAAGGATATGAAATCCAAATCTGCGGCAACCAATCAGATAAACTCAAAACCGGTGCCATCTACGATATCCAAGCCGCCATCCATCCCGGCCTTAAAATCGGCGAATGGAACACCTTTAAGATCATCACAGCCGGAGATCAAATCGCCGTCATCCTCAACGGCCAACTCATCAACCTCTTCCAATGTCAACCCGGCCGCGGAGACCAGCAAGGATACTTCGGCCTCCAGAATCACGACGATCAGTCCCCCGTCCAATTCCGTAATATCCAGATCCACGAGCTGAACTCTGAGTCACTCCTCTCCGCCCTGACTGAGCTAGAAATCCCCCGCTCCGCACTCACCCAATATCACGCCGCAGCCTCTCGTCTCCCCGGAGCTCAAAAGCAAGAATGGTATCACCTCGCCGATCACGGACCCGCTTTCTTCCAAACCTTTGGCGATTGGTTCAAAGGCAACCCGCGCCGCGAAGCCGCCCTTAAAGGAATCGCCCTTTCCTACTCCGCTCTCCCTAACCGCCTCGCCCTCTTCAACACCGAAAACCTCTCCCTCGTCTCCGCAACTGACCAAGGGATACAGCTCCTCAACACCCCATGGCGAGGAAGCCACGGCAAAGTCAATCAATTCAACAACAAAGACTCCTACCTCTTCACCGCCGCCGAGGGACCCGTCTGGGCTGACGAAAATGGCTCCCTCGAGGACACCCGCCCCATCAAAGGATACGGCAACTTCTCGAACCTCAAATTTAACGGACACTTCCGCCACGGAAACCGAGCCATTCTTGACTACTCAGTCAACGGCACCCGCATCCTTGACAGCCTCAGCGACCACGCAAAGGGCCTCGTCCGCTTCCTCGAAATCGCTCCTCATGAGAAAGCCCTCACCCTCCGCCTCCTAGACTCCTCCAGTCTCCCAAACTTCACCATCAAGACCTCCGCAATCGATGGCGAAGCCAAAGTGAACATCAAAGACGGCACCCATTTCCTCGTCCTGGAACCCTCCCCTCAACCCAGTAAAATCACCCTCCTCTACACCGCCGACCAGAGCACCACCGCTCCCACCCCCATCGCCCTCACCCCCCTCACCAAAGGAGGCCCCGGCATCTCACCAGAAAACTTCGAAACCGAGGCGAAAATCGACAGCTCCGATCGCCCTTGGCTCGTCGACCAAATCCCCCTCCCACCCGCCCTCGAAAAATCACCCTACCAATCAAAAGTCCGTGTCTCTGACCTCGACTTTTTTTCCGACGCTGATCGCGCCCTCCTCACCACTTGGGACGGAGACCTCTGGCTCCTCAGCGGGCTCAAGGAATTTAAAAAATTCACTTGGAAGCGATACGCCACCGGCTTCTTCGAGCCCCTCGGCCTGAAAATCGTGGACGACATCCCCCACATCGCCGGCCGCGATGGCATCTACAAAATCTATGACCTTAACAACGATGGCGAGGCCGATAAATTCGAAGTCTTTAACTACGATGTCTACCTCACCAACAACTTCCACGAATTCCAATTCGGCCTCGAAACCGACCCCCAAGGAAACTTCTACTTCGCCAAAGGTTCACCCGTCGTCTCTGGCGGTCGCGGCTTTGACAAAATCCTCCCCCACAACGGAGCCTTCATAAAAATTTCCCCAGACGGAAAGAACTTCGACGTCATCGGCACCGGCCTCCGTGCCCCCGGCGGGATCGCCATCGGCCCAAACGGTGAAATCACCACCGGAGAGAACGAGGGAACATGGCAGCCCTGCTGCAAAATCAACTACTACGAGCCCCAGCGAGGAGTCCCCTTCTTCGGGACTGAAAACACCCGCCAAGAAAACACCGCCCCTTTTAACCCACCCATCTGCTACCTCCCCATGTCAGTCGATAACTCCGGCGGAGCCCAAATCTGGGTCAGCGAAAACTCAAAAATCGGCATCGCCCCCGGCGAGCTCATCCACCTCTCCTACGGCCAATCCTCGGTCTACCACGTCCTTCGCCAAAAAGTCCGCGATGGATTCTACCAAGGCGGCGTTGCGAAGCTCCCCATCAAGCTCTCCTCCTCAGCCCAGCGCGCCGTCTTCCACCCAGATGGCTCCATGTTCATCACCGGCTTCCGAGGCTGGCAGACCAACGCCGCCACTGAAGCAGGCGTCCAGCGGATCCGCCGTAATCTCGAAACTACCAACCCCCTTCCCACCCGCATGGAAGTCACCCCAGAAGGGATTAAGCTCAGCTTCGAAGTCGAGCTAGATGAAGAACTCGCCACGGACCCTAGCTCCTTCACCGCCCAACGCTGGAAATACATCCGCAGCGTCCAATACGGCTCTGGCCAATTCTCCGTCGATCAACCAGATCTCGCCGCCGAAAAAAACGCCCTCGTCAAAGAGTCCAAAAGTCACCGCAAACGTGACAAAGTCACAATCACAAGCGCTCAGCTAGGCGACGATCAAAAATCCATCATCCTCACCATCGCAGGCCATAAACCAAGCCAACAATTCAAGCTCGAATACGATCTAGAATCAATCGATGGAGACGAGATGATCGGCACCATTCACAGCACCATCCACCAAATCCCCAGCAAGTAGAAGAAAGCTCCCGCTTTCGCCCCCCCCACAACCAAGGCTACAAAGCATAAAACAACCCCAGCCCCAAACAAAAATCCCCTCGCCAAAAAAAATGCGCTCCCTCATCATCATCCTTCTCCTCCTCACTCCCATCCACGCAAGCCTCACCGCGACCTTTAAATCTGGCGACCAAACCATCGTCCAGCAAGTCACCCTCCCCGCCCTTCAGGTCACCGCAGGTGAAGCCCCCGCCCCCGGACTAGCCCCCGGGCCCTTTACCGCAAAATACCTCGGCAAGCTCACCATCCCTAAACGCTACCGCGCCTACTTCTCGCTCGACGCCATCGGCACCGTCACCCTCAAGGTCAACGATAAAGAAATCTCGTTCACAGACGGGAAATCAGCGCGCCTCCGCCTCAATCCCGGAGAAATTCCCATCGAGCTTCACTACACCTCCCCCGCCAGCGGAGCAGGACACTTCCGCCTCTTCTGGGAAGAGCGCCGCGCCTTCCCGCGCGAGCCCATCCCAGCCTCCGCTTTCACCTCCTCCTCCACCTCACCCCTAACAGCAGAAGCACCGCTCGACGCCGCCCACCTCTTCGCCAGTCACAACTGCATTCACTGCCACCACAGCGAACTTAGCGAACACGCCATGCCCGAGCTCGCCCACTCCGGCCCCGATCTCAGCAACATTGGAGACCGCACAAATCAAGCCTGGCTTACCCGCTGGATCGCCCAGCCAGACCTCCTCAAACCCAGCACCACCATGCCCGCCATGGTAGATCACACCAAGCCTGAAGGAGCCCAAGCCGCCGCAGACCTCGCCGCCTACCTCGCCACCCTCAGCAGCGGAAAAAAAATCGGCAAAACACCCGATCTCTCACTCGCCCAAAAAGGCGGTGAGCACTTCCACAAACTCGGCTGCATCGCCTGCCACTCCAAACCTGATGCTGATGAACCAGACTTTGAAAATGGACGCGTCCCCCTCAATAATGTCGCAACCAAGTTCAAAGATGGAGCCCTCACAGCCTTCCTCAAAAACCCCCAAGAGCATCACAAAGCCATCAAGATGCCCAACTTCAATCTATCCGATGAAGAAGCCAACTCCCTAGCAGCCTTCCTCACCAAAAGCTCCACCGGTGAACACACCCCTGACCCCTCAGAATTCCCACCTGGCGACGCCGCTCGGGGAAAGCAAATCGCAGCTGATCTAAACTGCGCCGCCTGCCACCAAGGCCTCACCCCCTCCACCGCAAAGGCACCACAACTCGCAGACCTCAAAAACTGGACAGAGCAAGGCTGCCTCGGACCCGATGAAAAAAGAGGAAAATCCCCCCGCCTCATCCTCACCGCTGAAGAGAAAAAAGCCCTCACTCCCGCCGTCCTCCCCCTGCTCCAATATGACACCGTAGAAGCCTACACCCACCGGCAGATCGAGTCACTGAACTGCGCCTCCTGCCATGACTATAATAACCGCTCCTCCCTCCTCTCCAAAGTTCACCCTGAGACCAAGTTCCTCCTAAACCACATCACCGCCGCTGACGAGCGCCTCATCCAATCCCGCCCACCCCTCACCCACATGGGAGCCATGCTGCACACCAGCTACATCGAAGAAATGCTCCTCGGCACCACCGAGCCTCGCCCCCGCCCCTGGCTCGAAATGCGCATGCCCGCCTTCCCCCTCCATGCTCAGCTCATGGCAAAAGGACTCGGCCAACACCACGGCCTCCTCGCCTCCAGTCCCTCCACCACCGCTCCACCCCAGGACCTCGTCAAAATTGGCGCAGACCTCATCGACATGACCGGATACGCCTGCGTCACCTGCCACGCCATCAATGACAAACCTGCCCTTGCCGCCTTCGAAGTCCAAGGAATCAACTTCGGCCTCAGCCACAGCCGCCTCCGCGCAGACTACTACCACCAATGGATGTTTAATCCCGCCCGCCTCGTCCCAGACACCAAAATGCCCCGCTACACCAACCCAGACGATGGCAGCGGACTCCGCTCTGACATCCTAGAAGGCGACTCCCAAAAGCAATTTGAAGCAGTCCGTCTCTTCATCCAGTCCATCAGCAAAGACTAAGCAAGCCCTGCCACTAAAAGGCGGCAAAAATCCTTGCTATCCTCACCTTTTCCTCGTAACTCCCACCTCCCTTCCCGCGAGCTGCACGATCAACAACGAGAAACTGGGAAAGGTCCATTGCAGCAATTTCTCACCAAAAGCGCCTTCGTGCTTTAACGGAGGACCCAAAAAAAATGATTAACGAACTCGTCAAAGACATGGTCGAAGCTGGAGTCCATTACGGTCACCAGACCAAGAAATGGAACCCTAAGATGAAGCCCTACCTCATGAAGGACAAAGGTGGCATCTACATCATCGACCTCGAAAAAACCGTCCAGTGCCTCGATAAGGCCTCAGACTTCCTCTCCGGAATCGCTGGAAAAAAGAAAAAGATCCTTTTCGTCGGCTGTAAGCGTCAGGCGCAAGAAGCCGTCCGCGAGGCCGCTGAAGCCACTGGCCAATACTACGTCAACTACCGCTGGCTGGGTGGCACTCTCACCAACCTCACCACCATTCGCAACTCCGTAAAGCGCCTCAAGTACCTTGAGGACATCGAGCGTGCTCCAGAATACAAGTCCATGTCCAAAAAGGAGCTCTCCGCTCTCGGACGTGAGAAAGAAAAACTCCACCGCAACCTCAACGGAGTGCGCGACATGGAGAAGCACCCAGATGCCGTCGTCATCGTCGACACCGCTCGTGAGTCCATCGCCGTCGCGGAGGCCAAGCGCCTCAAGATCCCCATCATCGGAATCGTCGACACCAATGGAGACCCCAGCAAGCTCGAGTATCCCATCCCAGGAAACGACGACGCCATGCGCTCCATCCGCATCGTCCTCCAAAACCTCGTCGATGGAATCATCGCCGGCTCTAAAAGCTAACTCAGGCCAACTTTTCAACCTGAAAAAGACCCACACATTATGATCACAGCAGCTCTTGTAAAAGAACTCCGCGAAAAGACCGGAGTCGCCATGATGGAATGTAAAAACGCCCTTAAAGAAACCGAGGGTGACATTGATGCCGCAATCAAAATTCTCCGCGAGCGCGGCGAAGCGAAGGCCGAGAAAAAAGCCTCCCGCGACGCCAACGAAGGAGTCATCGTCGCCGCCATCGACGAGTCCGGTAAATCCGGCCTCCTTGTCGAAGTCAACTGCGAGACCGACTTCGTTGCGAAGAACGAAAACTTCCAAGCCTTCGTCGCTGATATTGCCAACACCGTCCTCACCAGCGATGCCGCTGACCTAGACGCTGCCCTCGCCCTCCCCAAGGACGAAGGCACCCTTGAGCAGTTCATCAAAACGAAAGTCCTCGAAATGGGCGAGAACCTCCAGTTCCGCCGCTTCGAGCGCCTCAGCCTCTCCGGCGAAGGCGCCGTCGCCTCCTACATCCACCTTGGTGGAAAAGTTGGCGTCCTCATCGAAGTCGGAGCTGAGAAAGCTGACACCGCATCTTCCGAGGCCTTCAAAGACCTCGTCAAAGACCTTACCCTTCACATCGCCGCGACCTCCCCAGCAGGTCTCCAGCGCGAAGACATCCCAGCCGAACTCGTCGAGTCCGAGAAAGACATCTTCCGCAAGCAAATGGAAGGCCAGAACAAGCCCGCAGACATCCTCGAGAAAATCATCGAAGGAAAGCTCGGTAAGTTTTACTCCGAGCGCTGCCTTCTTGAGCAAGGCTTCGTCAAGGACCCTGACACCGTGATCAAGGATCTCCTCGCCGCCAAAGGAAAAGAACTCGGTGACACCATCACCGTAAATCACTTCCTCCGCTTCGGCCTCGGCGAATAATAAACTCTCCGATTCCAATCACCAAAATCCGGCACCCGACAGGGCTGCCGGATTTTTTTTCCCCTCACTCCCCCCACATCATCCTTATCAAGGGACCCCAATTGAGTGATCACCTCATTTTCCCTTTATTAAGAACCGTAAGAACAATAAGTTGCAGAGCCAGAGCAACAGGTCCCCTCTTTCCTACAAAGACAGCCAGAGAAGCTTGGAGCGGGGCCTTAGGTGAGCTTGAAGTTGAAGGGCAGGGAAACTTGGGAGGAGATGGGCTGGCCTTGCTTGTTTTTGGCAGGGCTAAAGCGGTGTTTTTTCGCAGCTTGCAGTGCTGCGGAGTCCAGAGATGAATGGCGACTACTCTGAGAGACCCGGGCTTGTAAAACTCGCCCAGAACTGGAGATGGTGAGCGTGACGACCACCCTCCCCTCTAAGCCGCTGCGGCGCGCTTTCCTGGGGTAAGAAGGAGTGATGCGGGAAATCAGCTTCGCCGAGATGGGCTGGGCAGACTTGATCTTAGGAGCGCTGCGAGGACGGCTAGGCCGCTTAGACTTTGAACTCTTTTTTTGAGGCGCTGTTTTTTTGACGACGAGGGCTTTTTGAATCTCAGGCTTTTTTTTCTGAATCCAAGGGGCGAAGCTCTCTTCAGCCCAAGCGAGATCATCCATCACGGGGCTGCTCATCTCGCTGGGAAGCATCACGGCCGAGAGAGGAGGACTGGGAATCTGCGGGATGAGCTTCTGAGCTGTCGGAGCCTTCGTAGCGCGCGAAATGACAGGAGCGGGCTGGAAGAGGGCTGGAGTTGCTTTTTCCGACTCTGAGGGGCTCTCTTCTTGCCGATCCTCTTGATGGAGAAGAATTGGCTGAAAGTCCTCGCTGAGAGAATCACGCTCGGCAGAGTGAAGGCTCACCAAAGCGAGGCCCGCAAAGACTGCAGTGGTCACGGATAAGGAACACACAAAAGATAGGAACCAATCTCGGCGATGGGGTCCTGTCAGTTGAAGGCTGGGCTCTGTTATATTCACGAAAGAGAAGTGACGGTTGAGAGACTTACAAAATACCTCTCCCGTGTCATCTCGTAACGCATCAGGAGAGCTGTTCTTTAGAAGAAAAAAATCGCAAATTCTCCGCAACGCCCCCAAAGCCTAGCTAAACCTTACAGCTTGCATGAGCACTCCAAGCCAGATTTTACGGAAGGTCGGAACGCGGAATAAATCTAAAAAATCAACCCTCTGGGTGAAGGTAAATTGAGAGGAAATGCAGGGAAAATCAGGCGCGACTGAGCAGCGCGATGGTACGACTCATCGCACCTCGATGCTTTTCCAAAACCTGCCGAGCTCTCGCGATCTGGTCTGGCAAAGGCTCTCTTAAGGCCTCCAAAAGCTCTTCACGATCATGCACCATCTGGATGCCTCCAGCCTCCTTCAACTCGCTCACTAGGGGCTCAAAGTTCGCCATAAATGGACCGCAAATTACCGGCACTCCGGCCAAGATAGCCTCAGAGGGATTTTGCCCACCCTTAGCAAGAAAGCTCTTCCCAATGACGACTCGATCGGCATGCGCCGTCCAATCTCGTAGTTCTCCGGTGCTGTCGATGATGAAGGCTTCTCCGACCTGCGGTTTACGAGCAGGAGAAGAAGGAGAAGGAAAGCGACTCCTTAGGACGAGCTCGCCTCGCAGGGCCGTCGCTACCTCTTCTCTCCGCTCGGCATGTCGAGGAACGATCACGGGGAGAAAGCCTGCCTCCCGAAACACTCCGGCAAGATATGCTTCTTCTCCCGCAAAGGTCGAAGCTGCCATTGCGATGGGCGCTTTGGGAAATTCCTCTAGCATTGCCGAGAATTCGGGACGTCGGCAAGGCAGCGCAGCCCCCTCAGGATCAAATTTCACATTTCCAGTCAGCACCGCAGCTTCCGTTCTCACGCCAAGAGCTCTCCAACGCTTCACGTCTGCTTCTTCGGGAATTCCGACGTGCTCTAAAAGCGCTAAGAAAGGCTGCACGAGGGAACGGAAGCGCCTCAAACGCCGCTCAGAACGTGGAGAAAGGCGAGCATTCATTAACCCCATCGGAATGCCCAGACGGTGGGTCTGAGAAATAAGATTTGGCCAAATTTCGGACTCCACGGTCACCACGATGCGGGGCGAAAAACGCCTCATCACTCGACGAATTAAAAAGCCAAAATCCAAAGGCGCGTAGATCACTCTGACTCCCTCGGGAGCCTTATCCCGCGCGACGGCCATGCCGGTGGCCGTGGTGGGAACGAGGATGAAATGCTCCTGTGTCTCAGCTCTCCATTTACTGATCAATTTAAGCGCCAGTAAAACCTCTCCCACACTCACGGCATGAAGATAGACTGCGCCAACTTTCTCGAACTCGGCGTCCCGATCATAGATTCCCAAGCGCTCTAACAAGCCAGTGCCCCAGCCCCCACGGCGAAACATCTTCAGAATCCAGAAGGGAGCCGCCAGCACGACGGCAAGTGGGTAGAGCAAATTCCAAATGAGGAGAACAAGGCGAGGAATCATGACTAAGACAGCTCTTTGGCTCTTTGATAAATTGCGATGCGGCTCCGCCCGTAGTCCCGTTGCTGAAGAAGCTCGAGCCCAAGCGGCTCTGCTAAGTCTCCCATCGCCTCTCTTTCCAGAATTAAAAATCCCCCTTCCGTCAAGTAGTTCTCCCAGCCCTTGAGGGCCAGTAAATCACGGGCGGCATCCGTCAAGCCATCGGCGTATGGCGGGTCTGCGAAGATTAAATCATAAGCCATCGTCTCCCCTTTCAAATGCGCAGTGACCTCTCGGCAAAGTACCTTCCCCTGACCATTCACAGTGCCCAGCCCCGTCTTCTTAAGGTTCTCTTCAATCACTTTGACCGCACCGCGATTTTGCTCCACGAAGGTGCAACTCGCGGCACCGCGACTGAGCGCCTCGATCCCTAAGGCTCCAGATCCGGCAAAGAGATCGAGCACCTTGGCCGAATCCAAAACTCCGGCAAGAATTCCAAACAAGGACTCACGCACCCGATCGGTGGTGGGCCTGGAAACGTCACGTGGCACTTTCAGAGCATGCCCTTTTGCCGAACCTGCGATGATTCTCATGGTAAGTTTTGCTTTGGTGGTTTGGATTTCTCGAGGACGGCCCGCACGACTGGAGCGAGCGGGACCCACTTTTTCTCCAGCCCCAGATTCGCCGCCAGTCCCTCTGGGCGAGATTCCACTCTGATGTCTCGATACTCGCGATCCGGTGTGATGAGTGGTCTGAATTGCAGAGTCAAAGAGGGGGATGCTTGTTTGATCCGGTTCTCATGGGAGTCTGCTCGGACCGGGCTAGAGACAATCCGCACGGTCGCAGCAGCCTCACCCGTCATAGTAACATAGGCATTCCCAAGAATCGAGTCCTCCTCACCGATCGCGCGCATATCATTCACGACCAAGCCCCCAGAATTCAGAGTGAGGGCGACTGAGCCACGATCAAATTTCAGGTCCCCGCCATCTTTGGGATCATGTAAAACGAGTTCCGTAAACCGCGTAAAACTACGCCCCGTGAACCTCCTCAAGTTTAACAAGTGAGCTTGAAAATAATTTCGAGAACTCAAGTGCCCGACCTCAAGAGGCGTCGAGCGATCTGGAAAAATCGGGGAGAGATCCATTTGCTGATCTGGTAGATTCACTCGAAGTCCGAGCGGGAGCCCTCGGCTCAATTTCATTTCTCCTTCCAGTTCAATCTCGATCCCTAAGATCTTCAGCTGATTCCTATCCATCACAAGGGAGTCCCCATTCCACCGCAGTGGCAGAAGTGCATCGAGACTGGAAAGACAGCTTCCGGCCGCAACTGAACCCAAGCGGAGCTCACCCTCACGCGCTTGCCCCCAGAGCGGAATCGTCGCACCGCAGTCTCGTAAATTCACCTCTAAGTTTGGATCGGCCTGCGAGTAGAGACGCAAGTTCACCTCTTTAAAAATCACTCTGCCCTCGAAGTCATCTACCGGACCGCTGTCTGGAATGCGCCCCGGGGCCTCACTCCCCGCTTGCCCTTCATCTTCCGACTCTCTCTGAGGTGTTTTTTGCCCTCCCTCATCGGAACGAGGTCGCTGAGGTTTCACTGGGATTTTAGGATGAAGGAGATCTTTACCCTCGCGATCAGAGAGATCCTTATTGGTATTTTTCCTGGGTGATGGCTCTCGCACCGTGACGGGATGGCGGCGCTGATGGCGCTTCAATATCTCCTCAAATTGCTCAAGCGAGAGCTCACCGCTCAGCTCGTCCACTTCCAATTTCTCGAAGCGTTTCTCTCCCTTCAAAAGAGAAATCCATGAGGGATCAAGCTTGATTTCACCCACTCGCAAGATCCGCGCATCGAGGGGAGAATCGCGCGAGCCGAACAGCTCGAGCTCCCACACTCGCAAGCCCGCCCAAGGAGACCAATTTAGCTTTTTTATTTCGCAAGGCAGTCCCAGCTTTTTCTCGATCTGCCTCTCTAACAATCCCGTGCCAAAGGCCGTGGAAAAAAGGAGATTCAAAAAGATTAAAATCAAGAAAGGAGACGCCAGCATCAGGAGTAAGCAGGTCCGCAAGCGAAGGCCCAGCACCTTCTTATTAAGGACGGAAGCTCCTGAATCATTCACGGCATCTACTTCAGTTCGAAGCGGATCACCATGCTGCGATCATGCATGACGCGATTCGTCGAGGTGATGTCCTGCAAGCGGTAGACAAGAAGTCCGTGCTTGCCATCCGTAGCCTTGCCGATTGCGAAATTTTCCTTCGTCTTTCCGAGGCCTGTCTCGTTTTCAAATTTCCACTCTGCGCCCTTCCAAGCACCTAGGATGGTATCAGAGGCGGCATTGATGTCTTCGATCCGTTTCAACTCACCATTTGGAGAGACCACGACATTTCTCTTCACATCATAACGCAGTAAAGAAATCCGCGCTCCTTCTCCCGTCACTAACACCCGCCATTTATCCCCGATTGGCTCAAGACGGAGGCCCACTTTTTGGAGGGCTTTGAACTCACGCTTATCCCAGAGCTCACGGTATTTTTGATACTCTTTGGTCGTCAGCCCCAATTTCTCATGAAAAGGTAAAGGAACCCCAGGTTTTGCCTTCGCCGAATATGCCTTAAACCACTCTGGGTCTTTTTTGGCATTCTCCTTAACCTTCTCAATGTAGACTTGGATTTCCTTGGGGGGAAGAACCACCACAATCTCTCCTTTATAGCTCTTATTCGCCTCCATGTAAGACGAAAAAGGCTTAGGGGCTTTCGCCTGCCCGCAGGCCTCACCAAGAATGAGAAACACGAAGAAAGAAGCGAACGCGGCGGCGATTACGGGATTTTTCCGGGGCAATATCATGAATTTTTTTGATCAGAGTCTTCGGCTGGTTCGTCAGCCTTTCGGGACCCAAGCACATAACTGCGAGCAAGTAAACCCGCGCCTGCTGCTACCATACCCAAAACAAGCAGCAAAGACGTCGTCTTCATATTAAGCACAAAGCGCACGCGGCTTAATATCTCGACACAAATCACTGCTAAACCTAAGCCTGAGAGCCACCAAGCCCATTTCTTCTCCGCGTCATAAAACAAAATCATGACCCCTGCTAAGAAAGGGACAAAGATGATCCCCATGGAGGTCGTCTCCATAAAACCTCCCGCTCCACGCCCCATCCTACTAGAGATAAGACCGTATGGAGCTGACATGACCTTCACTGAATCCAAGAAAAGATACAGCCCCAATGCGAATAAGATGAGGCCGGCGCCGGTGATAAACGCATGCTCTCCTCCGTCAGATCCCCCAGGTTTCATACACAGAGATTAGTCTTTTTTTTCCGAGGACGCAACCTCTGCGGGATTTCTAAGATACGCCCATACTTGAGATTGTAATTCCTCAATGAGCACCGAATTCCGCGCTTCCCCTCCCTCTAAGAAACGTACCTTTAGGATCAAGGGCCGCCATTGACCTTTATGACTTTCTGGATAGAGTTTTCGAAATTTTTGGTCCAGCTCAGTCCCTCGCTTCACATAACCGTTTAAGACCGCATCGGATCCACGGAACTTTAAGCGATAACTGGCATACTCGGTCTTATCCTGAAATTCATACGAGTGAAAGTAGTCGTCCGACACATAGACCCGGAGAGAGACCGGATCCGTCGGGCGATCGCGCACATAATCTTCGATCGAAACCGGTTGAAAGCACTCATGGGACTCCCAATCGATCAACACTCCCTCTTCCCCGTCTTCAATGAGCAAGGGATGAAAATTACCAACCGAATCCTTCACCTCAATCGCGATGAAGGGCAATCCATCTAAGGGAACATTTTGATAGGCTCTGATACCCCGATAGACGCGGCTTTGAAATTCATTCCGAGAATAAAAATCTCTCATCAGGGGTAGAACCCTCTCCGGGTGTCTCACGTACTTCGCTCTCTCTTCGATCGTTTCAGCCTCCATGAAACCTTTCAAGACACGCTCGATTTCTATAAAATGCAGTTCAGCATCTTCATCGCTCGTAAGTTTATCTTCCGCCGGAAGAGGCTCTCCAGCTTCATCATTTTCACCCTCCGGAAGCGCCGGGACCGCCGTCTTCGCCGGGGCCTTTGCAGCCGAGAAAACCTGCACCCCAGTCCACAAAACCACACCTAAGAGAAGAAGACCTAACAAGAAGAACCAGCCCATCGGGACTTGTTTGCCAGAATCTGCCTCAGCCTCTTCTTTCCAAGCCTCCTCAGGATCAAGCTGCAGTGACCCTGCCTCTCCATCGCCCCCATCCTCCTCCCCGCGAGTCATTGCCAGACGCCTCGCCTCAATCTTTTCTGCCGAGATCCCCCGCTTCCTCTCCCGCTGTATCTCGGATGACTCAGCCTGTCCTTTCTCATCCGCTCCATTCTCTAGACGCAGCACTTTCTCCGGTCGCTCGTCCTCCACGACCCTGAGTGACTTAGCCTCCCCCTTAGCCGCTTTCTCAGCCTTCTCCTTGGCTGCTTTCTTAGCCACATTACCACGCTCCTGATCATTCATACATTGATACCGGACCCACAATGCCCGTAAATGAGAGTCGACGCAACTCTTCATCCCCTATTAGATCCCGCCCTGCCATTCCCTCCTGTGACGCCTAAAATCCTAATCCTTTCTGCCAGCTTCGGAGACGGCCACAATAGCGCCGCGCGAAACCTCGTGCAGGCCCTCCAAGGAAGATCAGAAGTCCTCATGGCCGATCCCTGCGACCTTGGTAATCCCCGCATTAACCGCCTCCTCTGTCGCACTTACCGAGAAATCACGACCTACACCCCGCGTATCTGGGCCTGGCTGTATCGCTCTACTGATCAACAAGATTTCCGTGAGCCCCTCCCCTTCATCGCTGCCACCGAGGACAGCGTAGGCCGCCTTTTGAGTGAATTCCAGCCCGACCTCGTCGTGAATACCTACCCGCTCTATCCCTACATGTTAGAGCGTCACTTCACGACCCACCCTCGGGTTCCCGTCATCACCGTCATCACCGACTCCATCGAGGTCAATGCCGCCTGGTCCCGTTCCCCCAGCGACCATTTCCTCATCACAGATCATCACACCAAAGAGTCTCTCATCACTCAAAAAATCCCCCCTGAGAAAATTTATGTCATTGGCTTCCCTGTCAGCCCCCGCTTTGAAAAACTCCCTAAAATCAGCGCGCATGATCCCCTCAAGCCCTTCCGGATTCTCTTCTTCCCCACGGCCCGCTCCCCTCACCTCAGTAAAATCATCCGCGCCATCCTCACCCATGATGTCCACATCACCATCGTGCTCGGTCGGAATCTCCGTCGACTTTACAAAAAAACCCACGCGCTGAAAAAAGAATTCCCCGGCCGCATCACCATGAAAGGCTGGACTCAGCAGGTCCCAGAACTCCTCTCCTCACATCATCTCGTCATCGGCAAGGCTGGGGGGGCCACCGTCCACGAGGCCATCGCCGCACAGTGCCCGATGCTCGTTCACCACATCGTTCCCGGGCAAGAAGAAGGGAATATTGAACTCCTTGAGCGCTACCAATCTGGCTCCCTCGCCACCACCCCCTCCCAGATCCACTCCTCCCTCGCTCGGCTCCTAAAAAACAATGCCCATCTCTGGCGTGAGCAAAAATCACGCCTTGCCCAGCACGCCAAACCCGCCGCCGCGCGTCTTGCCGCCGACTTAATTCTCTCAAAATCGTCCTCCTCATGACCATCCTTTTCGACATCGGTAACGTCCTCCTAAAGCTCCACTTCCATCGCTTTCACCAAGCAGTCCTAGGCTCAGAAGAGGCCCCACTCCCACCCGCCCTCAGCGCCCTAAAAGACCCCTACGAAACTGGCGCAATCACCTGTCAGGACTTCGTCCAGCAATCACTCACGATCCTAAAAAGCCCGCTTAGCTCACAGCAATTCATCGCCGCCTGGGAAGACATCTTCACCCTAAACGAGCCCATGTGGGACCTCGTCCGCCAACTCCATCACGCCCAACACCGGCTGATCCTGTTCTCGAACACCAACCGCATTCACGCCCGCTCTTTCCTCGCAAAATTCCCTGAATTCTCCCTCTTTCATCACCAGCATTTCTCCCAAGAAATCGGAGCCATCAAACCGCACGATGAATTCTACCAAAAGGCGATCCAAACATACCGACTCAACCCCGCCGAGACACTCTACCTCGACGATCTCCCCCAAAACATCGCCACCGGAAAAAAACTAGGATTCCAATCCTGGCAATATGATCTCAACGACCACCAAGCCTGCCTCACTTGGCTCTCCAAGCAGCTTCCAAGCCTAAGCCTCTAAGCCTCTTCTCAGCCTCTCACAAAAAAAATCAATTTTCACTTCCCTAAACTAGTCAGACTAGTCTAGTCTGATCTTATGAAGCAAGTCGGACTCTATGAAGCGAAGTCAAAGCTCTCAGCTCTCGTCTCTGCCCTCATTGAATCAGGAGACCCCGTTTCACTCACCAAGCACGGCCAAGTCGTCGCAGAACTCCGCCCCCCCAGCACCTCCACCCCACATCGGGGCAGTCTTTCTTCCCGAGATTTCTTTATCGATCCGGACTTTGATTCACCCCCTCCCCCTGAAGATCCTCAACGATGATTGAGCAACTTCTCGATACTCGGGTGCTCCTTCTCTTTCTTCAAAATGATCCCGCTTTGTCAGATGACATCGCTCGCCGGATCGAGGACCCCAGCCGCCGCTCCCTCATCTCGATGGCCAGCCTCTGGGAGCTTGCCCAGAAAGCCGCGCGGGGACTTCTCCTCTTCGAGCCCGCCCAGCGAGCTGATTTCCCCAACATCCT
Organism: uncultured Verrucomicrobiales bacterium; assembly: GCA_937944055.1. GTDB lineage: Bacteria > Verrucomicrobiota > Verrucomicrobiia > Verrucomicrobiales > Akkermansiaceae > SW10. The sequence goes on from CALDZJ010000001.1 coordinate 22,247, forward strand.
CCTTGAAGAAGGCTTTGATATCCTCCCAGTCGAATGGCCCATCATTCGCCGCGCCGCCGCGCTCCCCCCTCATCACTACGATCCCACCGACCGCCTCCTCATCGCCGAAGCGATCGCCCGGGACATCCCCATCCTCTCAATGGACGAGAAATTTGACCTCTATCAAGTCGAGCGACTCAGCTCCTAAAAAAACCAATCTCTCCCCCACCCCCCCAAAAAAAAGGCGAGCCTTCCGACCCGCCTTTGAAAAACAAAAGAGAAGATGTAAGTCCTCCCTAGCCTAGCCTCGGCTATCCTAACCGACCCTAAATGAGGCCCGCCTTCTTGAGCGTCGCATAGGCACCATTCTTATTGATGGTCTTAAATGCCTTCGCACTCGCCTTCACGCGCACATACTTGCTGAGTTCAGGAACCCAAACACGCTTCGTGTGCAAGTTCGGAGAAACCTTACGCTTCACCGTCTTAGTCACGTGACGACCAATTCCGCCCTTCTTCTTCGCCAAACCAGAACGGTGGATTTTACGCCCAACACGAACTTTGGAACCGCGGATGCTGCATACTCTTGACATAAATCTAAAAAATTGTGGACCGCCGAGATAGGGGAATTTCCCAAGGGGTCAAGACGTTTCCGAGAATTCATGCATGTTTTTCAAAGCTCACATTTTCACCAGATGAACTGGAAATGCCCTCCCTCCTATGGTCTTCTCCCCCCGTGGACTCTCCAACCCTCATCGACTACTTGCAGCAACTCCGCAAGCAAGGCATCAGCCACATCCCCATCACAGACCAAGCCCGCCAAGTCCTCCGAGAACTCTACACCAGAGGGAGCGCCCGCCGCCCCAGCCCCTCCTCCAACTCCTCCAACTCCCCCGAAACTGCTCAAAAAGCCCCACCCAGCCCAAGCCCCACCTCCAGCGCACAGACCACCATCAGCCCCAGCGGCAGCACCCCAGCCGAAAAAATAAACTCCCTCGCCGCCATCGCCCAAACTTGGCCCGCATTTAAAAACCTTCAAAGCCTCCGCGAGACCCTCGTCTTCTCCACCGGCAACCCACAGGCCGAGCTCATGCTCGTCGGCGAGGCCCCCGGCTTCCACGACGAGCAACAACAAGAACCCTTCGTCGGCCCAGCCGGCAACAAACTCGACCAAATCCTCAAAGCCATGGGCCTCTCCCGCCAGCAAATCTATCTCTCCAATATTTGCAAATTCCGCCCCGCCACCAAAAACCAAACCACCAACAATCGCCCACCCTCCCCCCAAGAAATGGCCAGCTCCCTCCCCTTCCTCAAAGCTGAGATCGAAGTTGTAAAACCGCGCATCATTATCGCCCTCGGAGCCAGCGCCGCCCATGGCCTCCTAGAAACAACAAAAAAAATCACCGAGCTCCGCGAATCCTGGCACCAATTCCAAGGCATCCCCCTCCGCGTCAGCTACCACCCCTCCTACCTCCTCCGACAAGAAGAAGGCCTCGGCGAAAAACGCAAAGTCTGGGAAGACATGCTCGCCGCCATGGACAAACTCGGCCTCCCCATCTCAGAAAAACAACGAGGCTACTTTCAATAGCCCCTCCCCCGAGAATCCCCCTAGCTTGCTTTTAAAAAACTCCCCATAGCGCGCTCCCCTGATTGCGCTACCCTTCTACTTGGAGTCGTTTCGCACCAACTCGACCCAGCTCAACTTGGACAAAAACTTGGGCCCAAAAAAAAACACCTTCAAACAAGCATGAAAAGACACGCCTTCCCCATCCTTCTAATCATCACCTTCATCTTCATCTGCCAAAGCCTCCTCCAAGCAAAAAACCCCCTCTCCTCCGCCTCAGGAGTCGCTCTAAAAAATGGCAGCTTCCGCAGCGCCACCTTCTCCATGTGGTGATACGACCTCGGCGCAGCCGCCGTGCGCGGAAAAGACGGAATCTTTGACACCACCCGCCTCCTCAGAAACCAACCCTTTGGCGAATGGGTGAACGTCTTCTTCGACCCCTCAAAAATCTCCGAAGCCCAAATCCTAAAGCTCATCAAAGCTAAAAACTGCCCCAGAGCCCAACACATCACCGGAGAATTCATCCTCAACCCCTTCATCGCCGCTGGTGACCCCATCCAACTCAGCTTCGAGAACGACCAAGACACCACCCTAAGCGCCCTTCAGCTCCCCAAGAACTGGAAACTCATCGGCCTAGAAATCGGCAGCCCCCTTAAAAAAGGAACCCACACCATCACCATCACCTCCAGCAAAAGCAGCAAAAAAGGCCGCCACCCCATCAAGCTCAGCTTCAGCGATGGAAGCCAGATCGAGGACCAAGTCACCCTCGTCCGCCAAATCGGCAAACACTAAAGCCAACTCCAAATCACGAAACCGCCCCAGACCTAAAATAAAGCATCCCCGCAATCCCCGCCGCGAAGCAATAATAAGAAAAATACTCCAATTTCCCGCGCTTCACCGCACCCATCACCACATAAATCGCAAAAAGCCCCACCGCAGCCGCAGCCAAAGCTCCCATCAAATAAGGAGTATTAAAACACGACCGGAAAGCCTCAGCGAAGGAGCCCGTCGCCTCCATCTGATCCTTCATCGTCAGCACAAAGCCCCCCGCAATCGCCGGGATCGACATCAAAAAAGAAAACTCCGCCGCCTTCTCCGCCTTCACCCCACTCACCAAACCCGCCGCAATCGTCGACCCCGAGCGCGAGATCCCCGGCAAAATCGCCATCGCCTGGCCGATCCCCATAATCACAGAACTCTTCAAGCCCACCTTCGCAGCCCCCCCCTTTAACAAACGCGGCACAAAAAGAATCAAGCCCGTCACAATCAACAAAGCAGAAACCAAAACCGGCTTCCCCGGCGCTGCATCAAAGAAATCCTTAAACAACAACGCAGCCACCACCGCCGGTAAAGTCGCAAGCCCCAACCACAAAATCATCTTCCGCTCCTCCACCATCTCCTTCTTATAGAGAGACTCCGTCAAAGCCCACAAACTCCGGCGGAAAAAAATCAAAACACTCACCAAGGTCCCCAAGTGCAGAATAATCTCAAAAGACAAATCAGGATGATGCACACCACCCACCTCGCGGATCCCCAAGAGATACTGCGTCAGCACAATATGACCAGATGAAGAGATCGGCAAAAACTCCGCCAAACCCTGCACAATTCCCACAATAATCGCCTTCCAAATTTCCATACAAGAGCCGCACCCTACCCCCCTCACCCCCCGCAAACAAGCCCCTCCTCACCTGACACGAAAATTTATTTCGCATTTCCTTATTTTTAAGCTATCATAAGATGATGAAAGCAAAATTGATCTTGCTCGCCCCCGTCGCCATCCTCGCCTCTTGCACCACCAACCAAGGCCAAGTTGGAACTCCCGTAGCCCCTCCTGCCAACACTGGAAACCCCTTCGGCGTTCCCACCGCACCAGGCATCCCCACTCCCACCGCCCCTCCTTACCAGCCGATCGACCCGATCAACCCTCCCGCTGCACCCAGCTTACCAAGTGTGCCCAGCGCACCCTCCTTCACCCCACCCCCCGCACCCTCCAGCTTAAACGGCAACGTCCACACCATTGAGAAAGGTGACTCCCTCTGGGGCCTCTCCCGGAAATACAACACCTCCGTTGACGCCATCAAATCCGCCAACGGACTCGATAGCAACACCATCATCGAAGGTCGCACCCTCATCATCCCCGGCCGCTAAGCCACAAAACCCCTCCAATCACCTTCCAAAACCCTCCTTAATTCCTTAAACATGGGCTGGCCTAAAAAACCAGCCCATCATCTTGTACCCATGAAACATCCACTCTCCCTCCTCCTCACTCTCAGTCTCTCCCTCAGCCTCCTTGCCCAAAACACTCAGGAAAGCACCAGCACCAGCTCGCCCGACCGTGATCAACTCATCGCAGCCCTCATGCAAGCAGCCGATGAAGACGCCCTAAATAACGCCATCGCCCAAGGGAAAAAAGCCGGCCTCAAAGAGCAAATGTTCCTCGAGGCACGCTTCATCCTCCTCATCAACCAGAACGACACCGCAGGACTCGCCAAGCTCGCTCCCAGCCTCGAAGCCCAACTCCCACAATACTCCCCAGACCACACCATGATCTTCGGCGTAAAAGAAGACTTCGAAAGCATCGTCCACTACACCAAAGCACTCGCCGCCCTTCAAAAAAACCAACTCCCCCTCTTCAAAAAACACATCACCGAAGCCTACTGGCTCAGCCCCGCACACGGCACCCAATTCGCCCCCCACATTAACGCCGTCCGCCTCAAAGAAGCCATGGCCAAAGTCACCCTGGATCTAGAACGCCGCTTCGAAAATCAAAAACAAAAAGGCCAAACCACCTCGCTCAAAGAAATCGCCGGAGAAGCCCCCATCTTCCTCATCCACTTCTGGAGCCCCTGGGTCGAAACCTCCCTCCTCGCCATGCCAGAGTTCCACGCCGTCGCGGAAGTCCTCACCAAGCACCAGATCCCCATCGCCTCCTTCCTCCTCGCCGGCACCAGCGACTCACGAAAAGACGCAGACACCTTCCTCCAAAAAGATAAAAACGTCACCCACGGACACTGGCTCATCGACCCCTCCACCTCCTCCCTCGCCTCCACCCTCCGCATCGCCACCTTCCCTACCGTCATCCTCGCAGATCAAGAAGGCCGCATCCTCTTTAACGGGGACCCCGCAGACCTCGCCCTTTGGAAAAAGCTCGCTCAGCAAAACCCTGAAATCACCCCACCTACGATAAAACCCGTACTTCCAGAAAACCCCCTCCAAGACCTCCCTAAAACCCAAGACGAGGACCAATAAGAATTCATCCTTCATCAAGTTTAACCTTGAACTTATGTCGAGTCTTCGGCTTCCTTCTAAAAACAAATTTCTAAACTACGTGCCACGCTACGACGAACCATCCCCCCAAGAACTTCATGCCCTCGCCATCCTCTGGAATGAAGGGCCAAGTACGGTGGGAACCGTACATGAGATCATGAACAGCTCTGGTGAAGAGAGAACCTACACCACCTCTCTCGCCGTCATGCGTAACCTTGAGAAAAAGAAGCTCGCAATCCGCAGCAAACAAGGGCGTGCCCACCTTTACGAAGCGAAGGTGGACCGCAGCACCATCCTTAAGCCACGCCTTAAGGACCTCGTCCAAAACACTTTCGGAGGAAGCCTCGGACAGGCCATCCTCTCCCTCCTTTCCTCAGGCGTCATGACTCCTGAAGAAAAATCCGCGGTAAGCCGCGAAATTAAACTGCACAAAGCCATGGCTGCAAAAAAGAAGACCACCAAAAAAAAGGCCACCAAAAAGGTCGCCAAAAAAACCGTAAAGCGCGCCACTAAAAAAGCCGCTCGCAAGCCCGCTAAAAAAGCGGCTAAAACGAAAGTCGCCAAAAAAGCGGCTAAGAAAAAAGTAGCGAAAAAAGCCGCCAAGAAAAAGGTCGCTAAAAAAGCCACTAAGAAAAAAGTCGCCAAAAAGGCCGCCAAGAAAAAGGTCGCCAAAAAAGCTGCTAAGAAAAAAGTCGCCAAAAAGGCCGCCAAGAAAAAGGTCGCCAAAAAAGCCGCTAAGAAAAAAGTAGCGAAAAAGGCCAAGAAGAAAGCCGCTAAAAAGCGCAAGTAAACGAAGCCCCCCACAAAGCGAACATTTCCAAGGGACAGCTCCTCACAGAGCTGTCCCTTTTGTTCGCTCACTCACTAACACTCACTCCCTCTCGCCTCCTCCCTTTTCCTCCTCCCTTTTCCTCCTCCCTTTTTCCTTCTCTATCCCCCACATCCTTTCATAAAAAACCTCAACATGAAAACTCGCCCCCTCACCCCTGCTCTCACCCTCCTCATCTCTCTCGCCCTCTCCCTTCTCACCCACTCCGCTCCCAAAACCACCACCACCACCACCACCAAGCCAAACATCATCATCATCATGGCAGATGACCTCGGCTACGGCGATCTCTCCTGCTACGGCGCCACCACCTTTAAAACCCCCCATATCGACCGCCTCGCCGCCTCCGGTCAAAAATTCACCCACGGCTACTGCTCAGCCTCCACCTGCACCCCCACCCGCTACTCCCTCCTCACCGGCAAATACGCCTTCCGCACCCCCGGCACCGGCATCGCCCCCCCAAATGGACACCTCGTCATCGACCATCAGCTCCTCACCCTTCCTGACCTCATGAAAAAAGCCGGCTACCGCACCGGCATCGTCGGCAAGTGGCACCTCGGCCTTGGCGAAAAAGGAAAAGGACCAGACTGGAATGGCGAACTCCGCCCCGGGCCACAGGAACTCGGCTTTGACCACCACTTCCTCCTTCCCACCACAAACGACCGCGTCCCCCAAGTCTACGTCACCGACTCCCGCGTTCTAAACCTAGACCCCGCCGACCCCCTCTGGATTGGAGGAAGGAAACCCTCCCCAGATCACCCCACCGGCATCACCCATCGTGATCGCCTAAAGATGGACTGGTCCCACGGACATAACTCCACCATCCATAACGGCATCTCCCGCATCGGCTTCTACACCGGCGGCCACAAAGCCCGCTTTAGAGATGAAGACCTCGCCGACAAATGGGTCGAGAAATCGAACGCCTTCATCGAAGCGAACAAAGACGAACCCTTCTTCCTCTTCTACGCCTCACATGACATCCACGTCCCTCGCATCCCGCATGAGCGTTTCCAAGGCCTCACCCCGCACGGCTTCCGCGCCGACTCCATCATCCAGTTCGACTGGACCGTCGGCGAAATCATGAAAACCCTCGATCGGCTCAAACTCACCGAAAACACCCTCGTCATCCTCTGCTCAGATAACGGCCCCGTCATGGATGACGGCTACAAAGACGACGCCCTCGAAAAACTCGGTGATCACAAAGCCGCCGGCCCCTTCAAAGGCGGAAAATACTCCCTCTACGAAGGTGGAACCCGCACCCCCTTCATCACCTCATGGTCTGGCCAAATCCCCGCCGGCACCTCTGACAAGATCGTCTGCACCATCGACCTCGCCGCCAGCCTCGCCGCCCTCACCAGCACCCCCATCCCAGGAAACTCCTGCGGAGACAGTAAAAACATCCTCCCCGCCCTCCTCGGCAAAGCAGACGCCAAAGGCCGCAGCTCCCTCATCCAACAAGACAATGGCGGCCGTGGAAACTTCGGCTACCGCTCCGGCAACTGGAAGCTCACCAAGCACGCCATAAAATCCGCCTACAACACCATCATTGAGAAAACCCTAAGCAGTAACCCTGTCCCCGAGTTTGAACTCTACAACCTCGCCACCGACCCCGCTGAAAAGCACAACATCATCGCCGCTCACCCCGAGATCGCCAAACGCCTCAAACAAGAACTCCAAGCCCTGATCGATGCCGGCCACTCCCGCTAAAAGAGCCCATAAAAATTACAATTTCTTATTGCCAGAAGCCCCCGCTCCTCCTAGTTTTCGCCCGCCGCTCGGCTAGCTCAGGGGTAGAGCATCACATTGACATTGTGAGGGTCGCTGGTTCAAATCCAGCGTCGAGCACCATCTTTCTTTACTTAAAACGCTGTCACTCGAATGAGTGACAGCGTTTTTCTTTGGTCCCAAATTTTAAGAAGCTTTCTCAGGATCATATCCCCAGGCACCAACTCCAGCCTTCTTCACCTCTCTCTCCCACTTTTCGAGATATTCGCGCTGTTGTTTCCAAGCGCGGCCACTGGGCAAATCAGCCCCACGAGTGTGCACCCTCACCA
>CALDZJ010000002.1 GCA_937944055.1 uncultured Verrucomicrobiales bacterium
GGAAGAGTCCCCTGAGTCGTTAAAATAAGTGGTGGTTGGTCAGCCGCATCCGTCAGGATGCAGGCGTCAAAACCAAGAACCAACCAACCACCGTGGATTATCAAACACTCGAATCCGCCTTCTTGCAAGGCGATGAAAAACAGGCATCCGAACTCTTCAACGAGATGATGCGAAAAAGCGTGCGCCTTGGCCTCCTGGCAGCGCTTGAAGAAGAAGTTGCGAGCCTTTGTGGCCCAAAATATCAACCCGCAAGCGACAGTCCCTGTTGCCGGGCCGGAAGCGAAAAAGGCAGCGCTTACATCAATGGCGAGCGGGAGGAAATCACCCGCCCGCGCGTTCGTCACGAGGACGACGGGGAGGTCGTTTTAAACACCTACCGGGCCGCGCGAAGCCAGCGCAACCTCTTTGCTGACGTAACCTCCGCGATGCTCGAAGGCATGTCGAGTCGCAGCGTCTCGCGGCATACCAAAGGAGCCATCAGCAAAAGTGCGGCCTCGAGGATGTGGGTGGAAAAAAGCATGGAACAGCTCGACCAACTTCGCAGCCGTCCGCTCGATCAACACGACTTCATCACCATTCAAATTGATGGCGTCTCTGCTGGAGAACAAATGATCATACTCGCCGTCGGCATTGACCGGGAAGGTCGCAAACACGCCTTGGACTTCGAGGTTGGAAGCAGCGAGAGCAAATCCGTTGTCAGCGCCCTTCTGGAGCGTCTCAAAAAGCGGGGAGTCAATGAACCCGAAGAACGCCGCCTCCTCGTCATCCGCGATGGCAGCGCAGCGATCAAATCAGCGGTGAAGAAGCATTGGCCTGAAGCCCTGCAGCAGGAATGCTTGATCCATCAGGAGCGCAACGTCCTCGAAAAGCTTCGCCGCCGGGACCGGGCGGAAGGTATCGGTTACTTCAAACGCCTTCGGGAAGCGCAGGGCAAAGAAGCTGGAGAAGAAGCCTTCGAAGAGCTAGTCGACTTCGTAAGCGAACGCAACGCGGCGGCAGCCCTGGCTCTGAACGAACGTCGCGAAGCCCTGCTCACCGTGCATCGGCTTGAAGTGCCCTCCACCCTGAACGCGACCCTGCTGAATACCAACATCATCGAGAACATGATCCGCAACTGGCGTGCAGCGACCGGGAACGTGAAACTCTGGAACGAGAAAGAAACCATGGTCCCGCGATGGGCCGCCAGCGGGATGCTATGGGCCGAAGCGGGCTTTCGTAAGGTGCGCGGCTACCGTGACCTAGGAGCCCTCTCAGCCGCGTTGGCCACCTCATCTCCGTCGTCGCTGCGCTCCTCCTCCGATGAGGTGGCCAACGAAGAAAAGACTACCAAGCAAGAGAACTAAGCAATAGAACCCTCTCAGCCAGCCACCGCTGTTTTAACGATCCGAGGGACATCCCCCAAGATGAGCTACACCGCTCTTTGCGAGCAAATCGGCTACAACTCTGGCGACCGTGATCGCATCAAAAAGGCCCTCAGAACGCTGTCCTCAACCAAGATGGTTTCCATCGATAATCAGCGCATGTTTCAAGAGTTTAACCACATCTCTGCACCTTTGATTATCTGGTGAGCGGACTACTTCGAATACGGCTACGAGGATGGGCTTCCCGAGCTTCTTCATGATCCGGAAATCTACGCCCTGATTGACGAAGCCACCCAAGCGAAGTTCGACACGCAATACGCCCTCTACCTCTACGAAAACTGTCTTCCATTCAAAGCCAACGCCAACTTTCCTGGAAGGACGACCATGTGGGATGTCGCGGTTTTCCGTGACCTCATGTGAGTCAGTGGGATGAAATACTACGAATCCTATCGAGAATTCCGCCGCAAGATTATCGAGCCAGCAATCAAAGTCGTCAATGCGCAGTCCGAGATCCTCATTGAGCAGCTCCCGGAGGAGCGAAAAGGACGGAAGGTCGTAGGTGTGCAATTTCTCGTGACCGACAATCCGAAGAATGTTCAGCTCAAGCTGAAAGGCATCGAGACCCAAGCAGATCTTTTAGCCGCGCTCGATCAACCCGCTGTCAAAAGCTGTATCGATCTTGGTATCTGAGAGGGAATTGCCGCGATTTGGTTTGAGGCTCATTGAGCCGACTACCTCCTGGAGAAGCTTGCCTACGCCCAAGCCTATAAAGCAGCCGGAAAAATCAAAACAACCGAAGCCCAGCTTCTCACCGCTGCAGTCAAATACGATTACAAGGACGATAAAATCACTATCGATCTTGAGAAAAGGGAGAAGCGGGAAGCCGCCCGCCTCTTAAAAGAAGCCGAATTCCAAGAATCAGAGAAAAAGATGGCTGAACAACGGCAACGCCGAGAGGAATCTCGCCAAGCCGTGCAAGCTCACCTCGATTCGCTCTTAAAAGAAGCTCTCCATGGCCAACAATTGGCCTTTAGCGAAGAATTGTGACTCGATCCGGATGTCACCCCCTCTGAGTGCGAATGACATCTGAGAGACCTCTTTTTTGACTGGATCGCCGAAAAGGAAAATCTCTGAAATCCCTTTCCAGCTCTCCGAGCGAATCGCCAGAAAGAAGCACTCGTTGGCAAGCTCTCGTGAGGGATAACATAATGGTTTATCCCTCATTTATGGCTCAAAATTGAGCGATTTTGAGATCTCGACAGGATTCTCGCATTGTTATTCCTCAAAATTCATTATAATTTGAGCCTTAAGACCCTAATTTATCCCTCATGCACTGGAACTGGCAAAAAGACGACTGGCCGAATTTCACCTACAACACTCAGTTTTTTAGCGCTTATGAAGCCGAGTTCTTAGTCCTTTCTGGCCAGATGCAGGGCACTCTCCAGCATCTTTCTGACGAGGATCAAAGCCAACTGCGCGTTGAATTGATTGCGGAAGAATCGCTCCTCACGTCGCGGATCGAAGGCGAAGACTTGGATCGAGACAGCATCCAATCCTCCATTCGAAGGGAGTTCGGCCTTCAGCATGATTCCGTTCATCACAAGCCCTACGAAGAGGGGATTAGCCGCATGATGATGGATGTCTACTTCTCATGGGAAGAGTCTCTCAGCAATGAGCTGCTCCACCGATGGCACAAGAAGCTCCTTACGGAAACACCCCAGCATGAAGATGCTGGAGCTTACCGAACGCATCCCGAGCCGATCCAAGTCGTTTCCGGTGCTCTGTATCGTCCCAAGGTGCATTTTGAGGCTCCACCCAGCGACTCCGTGTCTCACGAAATGGATCAGTTCATTGCCTGGTTCAATCAAGCACATCATGAAAGGACACCCGAGCCATTGACACTCGCAGCAATCACGCACCTCTGGTTTGAGAGTATTCATCCCTTTCCTGATGGAAATGGTCGGGTCGGGCGCGCCCTTGTGGAGTATTCCCTCTCCAAGTCGTTGAAAAAGCCCGCGATTATCTCGCTTTCTGC
>CALDZJ010000003.1 GCA_937944055.1 uncultured Verrucomicrobiales bacterium
CAATACACCACCGCCATCACCACCCCCAGATGCAGCAAGACGTTTACCAAATGATGACGCCACAAGGAGCCCCCCCCAAAGCGCACCACCAAATCATGCGAAAGCACCGTCAAGGGATGCCAAAGATTAGCCACCGCTCCCGTCCAGAGTTCTTTCCAATAAGCAAGACCAAAGCCAGCTGGCCGTCCCGCAAGATACTCCGGATCATCGTAAAGCAAGGGGCGGAAAGCCGCGACATCACCAAAGGCCCAAAAAGCAACAAGCACAAAAACAAGAAAAACGCCCCACCAGGTGAACCAAGTAGGGCATTTTGAAAGCGAACGGAGTCGCGAGATTAAAGTCGCTCCGCGCATTAGGATCTCGATCTCCGGCGAATCCCCAGCGCGCCCACCAGACCTGAGAGGAGAAGCAAGGCTGAGCTCGGCTCAGGCACAGCTACCAGATCAAAGCTAAGAACCAGTTCTGGGGCCTTTTGAATCGCGCTCGTTCCACCAAAGCCAATGTTTGGCCCTTGTCCTGAACCAAATGTATAGAAGTTGCTACCAGGATTCGCAGCAGCATTCGGAGCATCCAGCGTGATTGAAACATCAGAAACGGAATTCAAATCAATCGAAGGCACCCCAAGAGAGGTCGAAACAAAGGTCCCGTTAGGAGAGTTGAACAAAACTGACTCATTCGGTGCACCTGGAAGAGCTCCAGTCTGGAAACTTCCTTGATAAAAATCGATTAAAGTCGCGGGCCGTCCATCATTCGTTCCCCCGCTCACTTCCAAGACGAGTGAGATATCGGTAAAATCATAAATGAATCCAGCGGGAGCAGCCGGAAGAAAAGATAAATCGTAAGTCAGAACTGCACGATAAATATCAGAACCACCATAGTTACTACCTACCATGATCGCATTGAAACCAGAAGGATTCCCAGCCACCCCATCGGACTGGCGGTAGTTTCCAGTCGTCTCAACCTCGGTCGGCGAACTTCCGCTCCCAGGGTTTCCCACGACCGTTCCCGATCCGTCGGCCGCCAAGTAATCACTCAGCTGAAAAGTCTGAGCGTTCGCAAGCCCGAGCCCGAGAGAAAGTGAAGCGGCCACAATAAGCCCTGACGATTTTCTGAAACTTACAAGAACTGGAAGGGTTGAATTTTTAGCTTTCATGATAGGAGGAAGAATTGTTACTGAAACCTGAATTACTTTTCAAGTATCTTTTTTCGGATTTGTTAAAAATTAATAATGTTTGCTCACTCTCCTGTAAATTAGAATTATGGACGAGGATTACTATAACCTTCTGAAAAGAAACAAATTAAACGAAACACCTCTCAGCGCGCTCGACTTCCAAAAAGGTCTGAAATTTTTCTCAAAAAAACTCAGAACAAGACCCTCAGACGAGATATCTACCTCCCCCCTTAACTCTTAGCGAACTCTTAGCCTCTCTTGGAATATCGATCTGACTCCCCCACGCTCAGCCCTCAACTCCGTGGAAACTGCGCGCTCGTCAAAAAGATAGAGTTAGACTACCGTCCCGCTATCCTAATTTATGTGCGGAATTGCCGGAGGCCTTCAACTTTCTCGCGAGCAACTTGATGCCATGTTGCGCGCGCTCTCCCACCGAGGGCCAGATGGCTCCGGCAGCTACCAAAGCCCCAGCTTCACACTGGGGATGACCCGCCTCGCGATCCTCGATCCCGAGCATGGGAAACAGCCCTTCACTTCTGCCGACAAACGGATCCACGCCATCTGCAATGGAGAAATTTATAACTGGCAATCCCTGCGCCAAGAACTCCATGAACTCGGACACCGCTTCCACACCAGCTGCGATGCCGAGATTCTTCCAGCCGCCTATCAAGAATGGGGAAGCCAGCTTCCCACGCGACTCAACGGAATGTTCGCCCTCGCCATCTATGACTCGCGAAATGACAGTCTCTTCCTAGCTCGTGACCGCTGTGGTGAGAAGCCTCTCTACCTCACCGCACCCGGCACGGCCCCCTTCCGCTTCGCCTCCGAGATTAAGGCCCTCAGAGCAGCGCTCGTTCCCCTGACTCCAGCTCTCTCCCATCTCTCCACCTGGCTCAGCCTTCGCTACCTTCCAGAACCCCAAACGCTCTACGAAAAAATCGATACCCTCCCAGCCGCCCATTGGACTCTTATCCAAAATGACGGCTCCCGCCAAACCGAGCGATACTGGCAGCCCGAGACAGATTCCCCCATTCAGGAAGGGAATTTAGAGACTCTTGATCGGCTCACCCGCTCGGCCGTCGAGCAGGCCCTCCAATCTGACGTGCCCCTCGCGGCCTACCTCTCCGGCGGGGTAGACTCCGCCCTCCTCGCTCACTACCTCCGCGACCTAGGCGCAGATCAAACCCCCACCGTCTCCCTCGGCTTCGGTTCCCCTTCTGATGAGACTCCCGCTGCCCTCGCCACCGCGCGGCAGCTCAATCTCCCGCACCACCCCACGCAACTTTGCCCAAGCTCTCTCCAAGACCTTCCGCGCGTGGTCTCCCAAATGGATCTCCCGATTGGTGATCTCCTCATCCTCGCCTTTGACCACCTTGCCTCCCATACCGCCAGCCTCGGCGCTAAGGTCGCCTTGGGAGGAGAAGGACCTGATGAGCACTTCGCCGGCTACTCCTTTCAAAAAGCCTTTCTGAATGCCCAAAAACTCGGCCCCCTAGGCCGCCCCTTAGCCGCCAAAGCTCTGCACTATCTTCCCAAAAAACTCCTCCAGCGCCTTGCGAATTTTCCAGCAGAACTCGGCGCAGAAGAGCGGACAAAAATCACGCACTACCTCAGCTCATTCACCTCCCTAAGCTCTCAAGAAAAAGCCACCTCCCTCCACTCTCTCTTCCTCCCTTCTGAAATTCATGCCCTCCTCAATCCAGATCTTCTCCCGGCTCAAACCAGCGCTCAAGCCTTCCCCGAAATCACCCAGCTCTCCACCCTTCTCGCTCCGCAATATTCCGCTTGGCTGCCAGATTGGTCCCTCATCCGCCAAGACCGCAACACGATGGCACACTCGCTCGAATACCGAGCGCCCTTCCTAGACCATCGCCTCATCGACTTCGCCTTCACACTCCCGGACTCACAAAAAATCGCCCACGGTCTTGATAAAAAAATATGGCGACAACTCGCCGCCCGTCATCTCCCCAAAAGCATCACGCAACGCCCCAAACAACCCTTCTACCTCCCTCTAGAACAGGCATCTTGGCGCATTCCCTTCATCGAAATGGCTTCAGACATTCTCGCCTCCCCGCACCCCTTCTTTAACCAAAAAGCAATCGCTCCTCTTCTCAAAGCCACCACCTTCCTCCCACTTAAAAAACTCGCTGCCCTCCTCATTCTACAACTCTGGCTCAACCAATCATCATCCTCCTCATGAAAACTCTCAAAATCGGACTCGTCGGCGCTGGCTGCATGGGCTGCGGCATCGCCCTACAAATCAATGCCACCCCCGGCATGTCCCTCAGCTGGGTCGCTGACCTCGATCAATCAGCAGCACAAAAATGCGCACTCCTTGCCCCCGGCTCACTCGCTGGCAGTGACTTCACAGAACTCCTCAACCAGCACCCGATCGATGTCCTCGTAGAGGCCACCAACTCTATCGAAGCCGCCGCTCATTACTGCCTCACCGCCCTAGATCACGGGGCCCACATCGTCCTCATGAATGCCGAGGTCGACCTCGCTCACGGCCCAGCCCTCGCCGAAAAAGCAGCCTCAAAAAACCTCACTCTCACCTCTGATGCCGGAGACCAACATGGCGTCCTTGCCTCTATGATTAGCGAGGCTGACCTCATGGGCTTTGACATCGTCCAAGCCGGAAATATCAAAGGCTTCCTCGATCGTCAGGCCACGCCGAACTCCATCAAGTATGAAGCCGAGAAACGAAGACTCTCAGCCACTCAGTGCTGCGCCTACACCGATGGCACGAAGCTTCACATCGAGATGGCCGTCCTCGCAAACGCCCTCGGCTACCTTCCCCCAAAGGGCGGCATGACCGGCCCTCGCGCTGCCAGAGTCGAAGAAGCCCTCACCCTCTTTGACTTCGACTCATATGAAGACACCCCCCGGATCGACTACCTCCTCGGAGCAGAGCCCGGCGGCGGCGTCTACCTCATCGTAAAACCAAAGCCCAACATCCCTTCCCAACAAGCATTTTATCTGAACTACTATAAACTTAGTAATTCAGCTTGCGGAAAATACTACCTCCTCTACCGCCCCTACCACCTCTGCCACTTAGAAACGCCCAAGGCCATTCTCGCCGCCGCCTCACAACAAGCCATCCTCAGCCCCCGCCCTAAAAAAAGCTGCGAGGTCTACGCCTACGCCAAGCGTGACCTCCCCGCGGGCTGCCAGATTAGCCACGCCATCGGCTCCGCCGAATGCTACGGCCTAGTCGAAACGATCGACCCTCAAAAAGTCCCCATCGCCTCCCTAGAAGCGCCCCGCAGCCTCAGCAGCCCGATCCAAAAAGGCCAAGCCCTCACCCTAGCACACTTCTCATCTTGAAGCCCCAGCTCACCATCCTCGGCGGCGGCCCCTGCGGACTATACGCAGCCCACCGCGCGCTCGAACTCGGCGCTGCAGTGACCCTTTTTGAAAAAGAAAACACCTTCGGAGGCCTCGCCGCCGGCCACCAGCTCGGCGGGAATTGGTTCGATCTCGGCGTGCACATGCTCCACGCCTTCGACTCTGAAATCTTTGCCACCTGCCAAGAAGCAATGGCTGATGAACGGATTGAAGTCCCCCTGAAATCCCACATCAAGTGGGGGGGTAAAACATACCGCTACCCACTTCGCGGCCGAGACATCCTCGCCGGAATCCCCCCCCTCACCCTCGCTCGCTGCCTCAGCGGACTCCTCATCGCAGAGTGCGACGCCCGCTTCGGAGATTCCCCCCTCGGGGCTGATGCCGAATCTGCCCTGATCGAGCTCTACGGCGCACCACTCTACGAATTCTTCTTCGAGGACTTCACTCAGCGCTACTGGGGCATCCATCCGCGCGATCTCTCCGCCGAGTTCGTCCGCCGAAAAATGCCCCGCCTCTCCGCAGTCGATGTCTTTAAAAATCTTCTCGAAAAACTCCACCTCAGCAAAGCCCGTAACGCCACGGAAGGAGCCCTACGCTTCGAGACCCTGCACTACTCTAAGACCGGCTCCGAGACGCTCCCCCGCTCACTCGCCAAACGGCTCAAGGAGAAGGGAGCCAGCCTCCACTCCGCTTCCCCAGTCACAATAATCACCCACTCCCAGCAGCTCATCACAGGCAGTAACCACGGCCCCTTAACTGGCGGCGTCCTCTCCACTCTTCCACTTCCCCACCTCATACACGCCCTCGATCCTCCCGCTCCCCCCGACATCCTTCACGCAGCCGAGCAGCTCCGCTTTAAGCCGATGACCGTTTACGCCCTTCTCGTTAAAAAAAATCGCTGCATGGATGCTCTCTACACCTACTACCGTGACCGCATCTTCCATCGCGTCGGCGAGCCAAAAAACGCTGGCCTCATCATCCGCCCAGAAGGTCACAGCACTCTCATTGTCGAAACCACCTGTGAAATCGATGACCCTAAATGGTCCGGCGCAGCCCTCCCCCAAATCATCCGCGACCTTCAAGCAGAGGGCCTATGCCAGCCTGAAGACATCGTCTCTCACCACCTGATCCACGCCACTCACGCCTACCCGATCTTTGCCAAGGGCTTCGAGCCACACCTCCAAGCGATCACCACCTATCTCTCGCAATTTAAAAACCTTCGTAGCACTGGCCGGCAAGGAGCCTTCACCTACCCTAACATGCACAGCGCAATGCGCATGGGTGCCACCGCCGCAGAAGAACTCCTCACCTCATGAAAACTCAGCCCACCACCCTCCCCGGAGTCACCCTCCTCAGCCCACCCCGCTTCGATGACTCACGCGGCTCTTTCCGCCCCCTCTTCGCGGAGCGATTCCATGCCGCAGCCGGCTACTCTCACCCCTGGGCAGAAATGAACCTCTCTCACTCTGAGCAAGGGTCCGTCCGCGGCCTCCATTTCCAATCTCCCCACGCTCAGGCCAAGCTCATCACCATCATCACCGGGACCATCTTTGACGTCGCCCTAGACCTGCGTCCGGACTCGCCAACCTTCGGGAAATTTGAAACCTTCACCCTCTCGGCTCACGACCCTCATCTCCCCTCCCAAATCTACCTTCCCGAGGGCCTCGCTCATGGCCTCGCCACCCCACACGGCCCAGCCACCATCGCCTACCTCGTCTCCTCTCCATGGAATCCAGAAAGCGAACACGTCCTCGCTTGGGACGATCCCACCCTCGCCATTCCATGGCCCCTTCAGGCGCCCAAGCTCTCCGAACGAGACCGCCATGGCTCCCCCTTCTCCAGCATTCAAACCGAAAAAAGGAAACCCCACTCGGAGTTTCCTTTTGAAAAAAATGAAGGGATTGGTCGCCCCTAGTCCAAGGGCAGACCCGTCACTTCTACCAACTTAAAGTCGCCCGGGTTCCAGTAGCTCAGAGCGATGAAGAGCTTCTGAACCTTACCATCGACCACTTGTGGCCACCAAGCGGCATTATGAATGTGACGCCCGTTCTTATGATCAAAGTCCTTTTTAGGAGTCAAAACCGAGACCACCTTTTTCGTAGGCCAATGGTAAATATAACACGGCGCACCTGGATACTCCGCCTCCTTTGCTCCAGGTCCACTCAAGCAGCCGACCAAAGCGTAGTCGCCAAAGAAATCAATATCGCAGGGCATTGCCCCCTTGAGAATCAGGAAGCGCTGCTCAATTTCCCCCTTCAGATCCAAGGTGCAAATTTCGCCAGAGCCACGACTACAAACCACCAATTTCTCACGATGAAAGGCTCCACCGTGTGAAGTCCTAAAGTGATTTCTCCCACCCCAAACCTCTTTCTGATCCTTCACATCGAACACCAGATTACTCCCATAACCGTCAAAGACCCAAGGATTTCCCGTCCCCGTATGAATCTCGACATCAGTAGGAGCAAATTTGCCACCCTTCGCAAAATAGGAATGAGTTGCACTCGTCGAAACAAAATCAACACTCGCCCCAGTCTCGTAATTCCGATGCCTGACAAGACGTCGCAGATTATCCGCAAAATAGAAACTAGGCTGATCTCCACCCTTCTCCAAAGTCAACCCATGGAAATTCCCCTGACCAAATTTTTCATCATCCTCTAAAATCACACCCACCCCGCCACCCGCGCGGAAGCGGATCACCTTCGCCCCGATCGTGGTGTAAAGCGCACCTGTCACCGGATCCACCACACTCCCTCCGTGATTTCGCCCAAGATGAGCCCTTAAACCGGGATCACTCGGCAGAATATATTCGCTCGCATCACGGAACTTTAACTCCCCCCAAGAGCTCAGCACGTAAGGCCGCATTTTAAGGGCAGGCGCTTCCTTCTCATCAGCCACAATCGGATGGCTATGGTCCTCGCCCTCGTGAGCAAATACCGAAAGAAGATTAAAAGTCGTAACAATTGGGAGTAATAGGTTCTTGATCATGAAATCGCCTGAAATGCGGCGGGCGCTAGCTAGAGCAAGCTTGCCCGTTCGTGAAGCCCTATCTGAAAAATTTCACCCTCTCCCCTCTCAAAAGCCCCAAAAATAAAAAAGCCGTCGAAAAAAAACGAAGCAGAAAAGTTCAAACACAAACCTTGAATTTTTCTCAATCTTTCCTCAATCTCCGCGCTTCCCATTTTCTCACGATGAAGTTCCTATCAATCGAAGAATCAAGCGCCAGCCACTTGGAGTCCCTCATTTTTCTCGCTGCCGAGATGAAGTCCACTCGGGGCTCCCACTTAAATCAGCCGCTCGCTGGCCAAACCTGGGCCATCATCTTCACCAAGGCCTCTACCCGCACCCGCGTTTCATTTGAAGTTGGGATCCGGGAGCTTGGCGGCAACGTCATGTTTCTTTCCAAAAATGACATCCAGCTCGGACGTGGCGAAGCGATTAAAGACACCGCGCGCGTCCTTGGCCGCATGGTCCACGGCGCCGTCATTCGGACCTTTGCCCAGCAAGACGTCATCGATTTTTATCACTACTCAGGCATTCCCACCATCAATGCCCTCACCGATGCAGAGCACCCTTGCCAAATCCTTGCTGACCTCCTGACGATCCGCGAAAAACTCGGCACCTGGGAGGGGAAAAAAATCGTCTTCATCGGCGATGGCGATAACAACATGTCCCGTTCTTGGATGTGGGCAGCCAAGCACCTCGGCTTTGAATTGGTAGTGGCCGCGCCCCAGTCTTGCATGCCCCCACAAGAGTTCATGGATCAGCTCGCTGCACCAAATGTCACCCTCACCACAGATCCCGCCGCCGCCGCCGCCGGAGCTGATGTCATTAATACCGATGTCTGGCTCTCAATGGGCCAAGAAGGACAGGCTGAAAAAGAGGCCCTCTTTGGAGATTACCAAGTGAATGAGCAGCTCCTCTCTCATTGTCACCCAGGCCACATCGTCCTGCATTGCCTGCCAGCTTATCGTGAAAAAGAAATCACCGAGGCCGTCTTAGAAAATCACGCTGACACCATTTTCCAGCAAGCCGAAAACCGCCTTCATGCGCAAAAGGCTGTCCTCGCGACTCTCGTGAAATGATCACCCGTGAGCTTCGCAAAGCGTGGTCATTTTTTCGCGAAAAGGGCCTCAAGGAAAGCATCCTCTCACGCGAGGTCCCCTTCTTAATTCAATTCGGGAAATATGGACTTTGCGGAGTCCTCTCGGTCCTCGTCTTGGCAGCGATCATCGCCTTAGGAGAAGGATATTTCCCACAGTATTTCTCGCCTGAACTCACAGCGCGGACACTCGCTTGGAACACCGCCCTCCTGCACCTCATCGCCTTCATTCCCGCTAACTTTACGGCATACGGGCTGAACCGCTGGCTCGTCTTCACGCCCGGTCGCCACACCCCCCAACGGGAGCTCACCCTCTTCACTCTCATTTCTTTTCTGAGCTTCTCCCTCGGCGAGCTCATCCCTTTTTGGCTGATTCAGAACCTCGAGATACCGCGCGCCCTCATCCACTTCTCCTTCATCATCTCCTCAGCGCTCGTCAACTTCATCTGCCGTAAGTTCCTCGTCTTCGAGAACTGACCATTCTTCCAGCGGCACCTTAGCCTCTAAGAAATCGGGCTTCTTCGTGAGATATGCTTCTAAAAGCATCTCACTTTTTACCTGAAATGGCTGATAGCCAATCTCGTCAGGATTTAAAATGACAGCTCGCACCTCTCCCTCACTCCAAACATAGCTCAAAACAGAATTCGTCCAGCCCCAGTGACTGATCCCTCCATGATCTGCCGGTTTTACAAAGCCCCTTTCACTTTGCAGGATCTCCTTGAAATCACGGCGGAAGTCCAGCCAGCTTTGCAAATGCCGCACATGGAGAATTGAGAGAGCTAAAATTAAGCCACCCACCACGAGAGCACATTTCCGATGAAAGCGGAAGCAAGAGAGGCTGGCCATCCCCGCCACCAGCATCAGCAAAGGAAGCGCCGTCAGGGTAAGGGTCCTTGTCGCAAAAGAAATCCCTCCCATAATCCCAGGCGAAAAAAGCGAAATCACGCCGATCACAAGAGGCGTGACCCAGCCCGCCACCCCCAGCTTGCTCGATTGCAGAAGATGGCCCAGCGCGGTCAGAACGACAAAGGATAAGCCCATCCACGGATAAGGATGGGCAAGCGATCCTAAAATCGCACCCAGAAAGTGGCCGCGATTTTCCGGATCTCGAGGGTTGAGAATCCAGTAAAGCGCGATCATGACCGCCGCCGCCGCAAGGATCGCAAAAACACAACTCCACCCCTTTTGCCAACGCGATTCACTCAACCACGCTCGGAAGAGGAAGAGCAGGGAGAAGAGCGTCCCCGAGACCAGCGCCGTCTCATAAAGCTTCAGATGAACCAGCAGTAAAGCCGCCACCAAGACTTGCTCCAGCGCCGTAAGCGGACGCCTTAAAATCGCGAGATAAAAAATCGGCCACGCGATCGAGAGCAGCACCATGTGTTCACCATAAATCAAACACCACCCCGCTAGATTTAAACTCGCCAGCGAGATGAGATAAAAGGCGATGAGCGCCGGATTTTCCCGCGTGGCGTAAAGTGAAATCACAAAGCTCAACAAAAAGGGAAACCAGATCCCCAGACCAAAGAACACCTCTAACAGCTTCAGATCGCTCACCCCAGATCGCAGCGCCCAAACCAGAGGCCACTGTGACATGAGCTCAGCATGTGCGCGCGAGGGCGCGATCTCCGTAAAGCCCCCTTTATCGAGAATCATCGCGAAGTAAAAAGAACCATCACTCCCGAAGTAGGTATCGGCGGAAAAACCCAGCCACAAGGCCCCAGAAATGATCAAGAACAGCGCCACGGCCCAGCCCCGGATCACCCCAGATTTTAATGCGATCTCCTGCCTCACGTTCATCCCTATTTTTCCAAACCGAGCTTCTCCGCCACCAAGAACTCAGGCCGCCCCTTCACCTCAGTGTAGATCCGGTTCAGATATTCCCCAATCACTCCGAGGAAGAGTAACTGCACTCCTCCCAAAAATAAAATCGTCACAATTGTCGCCGCGAATCCCGGCACAATCGGCAAGCCCATCGCCTGAAAGGGGCCGGGGTAGATCTTTTGGACGACAAAAAACAGCGCCCCCAAGGCTGAAAAAAATGACACCATTAAACCCACGTATGAGGCCAGCCTTAAGGGCACCCCGCTGAAAGAAAAAAGACCATCGCTCGCCAGTCCCAGCAACTTACGGAAGGTATACTTCGGCTCCCCTGCGAAGCGGGCACTCCGCTCATACTCCACCCCCGTTTGCCGAAAGCCAGACCAAGCACGCAGCCCTCGGAGGAAGCGGTTCTTCTCCGGAAAGGCCACTAAAGTATCCACGACCTTACGATCGAGCAGGCTGAAATCACCGGAATCGAGAGGGAAATTCTCAATCTCCGTCACGGACTTCATGAGGCGATAAAAGCAGTAATAAGCCGCTCTTTTAAAGATCCCCTCCTTACGCTTTTTACGCACCGCATAGACCACCTCGAAGCCCTCGCGCCACTTTTCAATGAGCTCCTGGATAAACTCAGGAGGATCCTGCAAATCTGCATCAATAATCGCTACAACTTCCCCCGAAGCCGCTTCTAAGCCAGCGGAGACCGCGGATTGATGGCCAAAGTTCCGGCTTAGAACGATGAGTTTCCACTGCGGATTCCGGGCATGTTGCTCGCGGAGTAAGTCCACCGTCCGATCGCGTGATCCGTCATCGATACAGATCACTTCGTGCTGCTCCGGCCAATCTTGCGCGATTTTTTCAATCCGCGCAAAGAGGGCAGGAAGTGAGTCCTCCTCGTTATAACACGGGACGATCACGCTCAGCGATTTAGGACTCTCTTTCATGGCAACGGAATATCGGTATCACCCAAGAAGGGCAGCGGCAACCCTCAGAGTGAGGGCTCAAGCAGTTGGAATTTTTCAAAGAGACGCGCAGGCGCATCGGGGAATTTTTCGAGAAGAAGTTTTTGCCACTCCGCTGGCTCGATCGCCTGAATGAGACTCCCTTCCGGCCCGATGATATCGTCCAGATGAATTTGCTCAGGAGGCTCATATGAGAATGGATTCTCCCAGCGAAAAGTCGCGACCCAGCCATCACGATACCACGCCATGCAGACTCCACTCACCCCCGTATTGCAAGCAAAGCTAATTTGCGTCCGCTCCTCCTTCACCGGCTGAAGGAGGGAGCGCCCGATCAATCTATCATCCACCGGCAAGCCGAGTAAATCTCGCAAGCTGGGCAAGAGATCCAGATGCGAGGCAGAAGGCTGCGGCGGAGCTTCCATCCCTTTTGGCCATTTGATGAAAAGCGGCACCTGCGTTTGCGCCGGCAAGAGTGAGGAACTGTGGAACCAACTCCCATTCTCGTAGAACTCCTCACCATGGTCTCCCGTAACAATGAAGAGACTCTTCTCGTAACGGCCCATTTTTTTGAGCTCCTCTACAAATTCCTTCACCTGAAAATCCAGCCATGCAATCGAGTTATAGTATCGCCTCTTAAAGGAGCTAATCTCCTCATCACTCGGGAAGGTGGGAATGCCTGACCCCTCAAAATAATCCTCATAAGGAAGTTCAAAGTCCTCCGCCCAGCGGTAACCATAATGAGTCGAATCCAGCGCAATGAAATGAAAGTTCCCGCTCGATGGTGAGGCCTTTAAGGACTTCAAAGCAGAGGCGAAGGATGCCTTCTCTCGCTGCGGAATCTGCGAGTAATAGTCTTGCCAATGAATCTCCCCCTCGGGCGACTGCTGGAGGACTTGGTAGATTTCCTCCGAGGAGCCGAAGCTTGTCGCCCCCATATTCCGGTAGGAGAGATCACACACCGTGCGGATTTCCATGCGGTAGTCCGCCTTTTCTAAAAGATCAAACCAAGCTGGCGTGCCGAGCTGATTTTCCTCTAAAAAAGAAGCCTTATCGCGAGACCAGAACACTGGAAGCACTCCATGAAAGAGACCATACCAAGACAGGGCCGTGGAATTTGAAGGAGCCCAAGTCCGCCCTAAGACTTGGCATTCATGATCACGAAAATGACTCAAAAACGGCGCGTGCTCTGGAGAAATCGCATCCTGCCGCGTGCTCTCCATCATAATAATGAAGATGTCTGGGCGCGTGCCATCAGCTAAGGGAGCCCCCTCGGCAGGCGGGTTCACCTTTGGAAAAAACTTCACCTGAAACTCCGCCACTCCGAGCGGTGGCTCCATCCCCTTCGTCAGATGAATATCATACACATTATGTTCCCAGCGCAGAGCATTGCGCGACTTCCAGTTCGTCCCCACATACTTCTCCGCCCACACTCCGCCCCACAAACCGAGAAGAAAGATCACCAAAATCCAGCGCCTCGGCTGTAAACGCGACGCCCATTTTAGGTCCGCTAACCAATGGCAAATGAGATAAATTCCCCACACCAGCGCAAAGAAACCGAGCACCACCACCCATGAGGGCAGCGCCACTCCGCTGGAGGCTAGATTAGCGCCAAGGTCAAAGCGCCCCGCTTCATCCAATTGATTCAGAAGGTTAATGATGGGGTTTTTCCAAGTGATAATCGCGATGAAATCCGCCAAAACCACAAAAGGGAAACAGGCCGCAATCACCCAAGGCCAGCGCCGCATCCGCCGCGGAGCCAGCGCTCCAGCCAGACCACACGCCAACCAATAAATCCCCACCACCACCGCTCCGGTCAAAACCCGACCCAGCATCGCACTCATCTTCTCCAGCCACGTGAACGGAAAACCATCTAAAACAAGATAGTTATGGAGACCATAAACTCCCACCGAAAGAGTGAACCACATCCAGTGAAATTGATGCTTCTCACCGCACCATCTCCGGAAGCTGCCCAGCATCGTCCCCCCAGATAATTTGATCCAGAGAAGACCACCCACTGCCGCTCCGCCCAGCCCCCACCAAATCGCAAGAATCATGTTCGAGCCAAAGCTGCCAGCCCCCTTGATCCACGGAGCGCGAGGACCATCAAAAGCGATCGCCAAAAAGAATGGCAAAAGCGCCAACAAAGCTCCCCCCATCCAAAGGGGGCCGTGCCAACGATCACTCAGTTTCCGATTCATCACGAGTCCGCACTTGCGGGGGCGGCTGTGGTATCACGACTCAGCAAGGGAAGCAACATTCCTGCCGAAGCAACATTCCTGCCGTTCTCGGCTTTCCTCAGCTTTCCTCGGCTTTCTCACCCCTACCTGCGCCCGATGATATAAGCCTACGAGCCTCGATGAAGCGAATCACTCCGAAAGGACGCCCGGCTTGATCTTAAAAATCACGGAGGCCGCCATCACAGGATCTAATCGCTCTTTTAGGGAAATCTGAATCGCCTCCTTGCTTCGTGAAAGCGTTCCGCTGAAGTATTCTTTCCCATCGAGCGTGATCTGAAGGGCTTCATCTAGATCAATTAATTCATCGCTCAAATAAAGTGTCAGTTCCTCACCGCCCCCTCCCGTAATCGCGATTTTCTGTCCTGTCACCTCCGCTTTAATGAGGCCTTTGGGCTGACCCCCTAGCCAATAAAAGCGCTCCGAGCGAATCCGAGATTTCCCCCAGATGACTTTCTTTGGCCACGCCTTGCGGGTCTGCTTTCCCATCCACGGGACCGCCTCTGCATCTTTCTTATTCATCCAATGCCCCTCCTCGGGATAAATCGTCACCTTATGTTCATAGCCTCCTCTTTCTTTCTGCAATTTTGCCAATTTCACCTTCCACTCAGCGGCCACTTTATTGCGCTGATAGGCACTATCTTTCCCGCCCATATAGATCCGGAAGGGCAACTGATGCAGTCCATCTGCTGAGGCATCATTCGGATGGCCCGCCATCATACTTGCCGCCCCGAAGCGATCCGCGAGACGCGGAGCCAGTTGATAAACCCCATCCCCCCCAGCAGAAAAACCCATCAGATAGACCCGATCCGGATCCACCCCATGCTGCGCCACCATCTCCTCGATCAGTTTGGAAAAAAGAAGATCAATGTGAGGCTCGTGCCAGAGATTCCAAGTGTTCGTGGGAGCCCGGGGCGCCACATACCATCCCTCCTCTGGCACATAGAGGCCGATTTGATTGATCCACTGTTGATCGTTCACTCGGGGCTGAGTTCCACCCCCGCCATGCATCGAAATATAAAGAGCGCGTTCACCCTTCTTCGCCTCACCATAGAGCTTCCCAGCGCAGCGCATCTTCTGATCAGCAGCCTCAATTTCAAAGTAAACAAAGCCACCTTCGATCGCTCTCATATCGATCCCCCGGCTCGCTGAAAGCTCTTGATAGATCTCCTTTTTGACCTGAGCAGCCTCTTCTTTCGTCAGCCCGCCCAACGCAGATCCCACGAGGCATAAGAGTCCAAAAAATCGCCGCAATTGCTTCATCATAAAAGTAAGAATAAGCCCCCTTTTCAAAGAGGCTATCATTTTAAGCTCCCAATTTTCCCGCGAAACCGATCGAGCTCCCCGCTGCTCACTCCGGCATCGCCGCGAGGAGAAAGTCCATTTCACAATCAGAAATACAAAGCGGCGGCATCACCACGATGGTATTTAAAATCGGCCTCGTGAGCACTCCGCGCGCCCTAAGATCTTGGCAAAATTTCTGCCCGCAGCCCTCAATATCTACTCCGATGATAAGCCCCACACGGCGGATCGCTTTCACGAAGGATTTGTCACGCAGCCCAGCTTCAAGGTAGGCCCCTTTCCGCTCCACCTCCGCAAGGGTGTTTTCTTTTTCAAAGATCGCCAAGCTAGCCAACGCCGCCGCACAGCCCAAGGCATTCCCCGTGTAACTATGACCGTAGTAAAAGGTCCGCTCCGCTCCCTTAAACCCCTCATAAATTTCCGCCGTAGTCAGAGTTGCAGCAAGAGGCATGCACCCTCCCGTGAGCCCCTTTGCAAGACACAAAAAATCTGGAATGACCTCTTCATTCTGACAAGCAAACATCTTACCCGTCCGCCCGAAGCCCGTCATAACTTCATCGAGAATAAGATGGATCCCCCTCTCAGAGGACCACTGGCGAAGGTCCCGGAGCATCCCTCGCGGCCAAGTCCGCATCTGATTGACCCCTTGGATCAAGGGCTCAATCACCACCGCAGAAGCCGTCTCCACCACCACTTGCGGAAGCGCGGCCACCTCCGCAAAAGAACTCACCCGGTAAACCTGTAAGCCCGCCTCTGCGTAACCTTTTAAAAAACGCGAAACCCCACCCGCCGATGCCGCTCCGAGAGTATCGCCATGATAGGCATTCTCAAAAGCGATGATTCCGTCTCTCTCGCCGCGCCCGCTCCCTTCATTTTGCTGCCGCCATTGCAGAGACATTTTAAAAGCCACCTCCAGCGCCGTAGAGCCATCGTCTGAGAAAAAACACCTCTCAAGAGTTCGCGGAAAAAAACCGCAAAGCTTCTCCGCCAACTCGCTCGCCCGATCATTCGCCAAGCCGAGATACGAACTATGGCACAGCCGCGCCGCCTGCTCCTGAATCGCCTGAACCAGATCGGGGTGAGCATGACCGTGGATATTTGTCCAAATGCTCGAATTCGCATCCAAGTAGCGCTGCCCCTCCACATCAATCAGCCAACTCCCCTCCCCGCGAGACAGCACTACCGGATCCTCATTCTCCCATACTTCTTGGTCCGTGAATGGGTGCCACGCATGAGCGTGATCCGCCATCACCCACTTATTGCGGTGGGCCTTCATTTGTTTTACCCAGTAATTTATCCACCTTGGCCACCAAGTTCCACGCGATCCGTTTGCGCTGATATTTCCGCCAGAGCACCTCACGAAGAGCCTCCCAATCCTCCT
This sequence comes from uncultured Verrucomicrobiales bacterium, assembly GCA_937944055.1. Taxonomy (GTDB): domain Bacteria; phylum Verrucomicrobiota; class Verrucomicrobiia; order Verrucomicrobiales; family Akkermansiaceae; genus SW10. The sequence continues at coordinate 16,322 of CALDZJ010000003.1, forward strand.
TCTTAGGAGGGTTCAACTTATGCCAACGCTCCTCCTCCTTATCCTTCGTATAGAGTTCAAAGCGCCCTCCATGATAATTCGCCCGCCAAAAGCGGACCTCCTCACCGTTCTGCTCACGCCATTGATGCCTCGTCATGCCTGCATTAAAGGTCCGTCTCGCTCATAAATCCAAGATTCAATTTCTGGATTCGGAGTTTCCCTCCCGCCCCGATTCTGAGCTAGTCTCGCGCCGTGCGAATCGCAGCCCTAGCAGACGTCCTCAAGGTACTCCTCTATGTGATTGCCTCGTTCCTCCTTGCTGCCCTCATCAGCCCCACCCTCTTTGACCTCGGAAAAGGCTTCGCCAACCTCACCAGCGGAAAAACCACAGCGGATCAAATGGCTTGGCTCGCCTCGAAGGCCGAAGGCGCAAGCTTCACCGCCTACTTCAAAAAGGCCCTCTTCATCTCCGCTCTCATCTGCCTCATTCCTCTCTTCTGCTCACTTGATTTAAGACGCCACGCCCGCCCCCGTAAAGGCAACCCCTGGACGATTGGCCTCCCTCCTCAATCCACCCCACCCAGAATGGGACAAGCGCTCCGGAACTCCCAATGGGGCATCTTCCAATCTCTCACCGGCTTCTGCCTCAGCGCCGGATGTTCCCTCGCCCTCGCTTGGCTCGTCTTCGCCCTAGATTGGTTCCAGTGGCAAGCCCCACCCAGCGCAAACACCCTCTGGGCCACCACCTGGTCAGCTCTTAAATCCGCCCTCCTTCTCGCCATCATCATCGAGACCATCTTTCGCGGAGCCCTCCTCGGAATCTTCCTGCGCGCCTTCAGGCCCAGCATCGCCATCCCCCTCCTCTCTCTCACCTTTGCCTCCGCTTACTTCCTAATCCCCTCCCACATCGTCCCCATCAACGACCCGCAGGCAGCCAGAGCGGGCTTCGAGATCCTCGGCCAACTTTACCAAAAATTCCTCAGCCGGGAGATCCTTATCCAAAGCTTCATTCCCCTCTTCATCGTCGGCCTCATTCTCGGAATGACACGCTACCGCACCAGCGCTCTCTGGCTCCCCATCGGCCTTCATACTGGCTGGATTTTCTCCCATCAGCTTTTCACCCGCCTCACCGAGCGGAGATCTGACTTACCTGAGCACTTCAGACTCTACATCGGGCCAGAATTGAAAGACGGCCTCCTCTCCATCTCCCTTCTCCTTCTCATCGGCCTCATCGTCATCCTTTACCTGCAATTCCTGCAATTTTCAAAAAAAACTCCAGCTCCGGAACGCGAGGAATGATTGCTCGGATTCTAGACCTTCTCTACCCAGCCCTCTGCGAGCTCTGTCAAAAAACCCTCAAAAACGGACAAGCCCTTTGCCCGTCCTGCTCCCTAAAACTCCCCCGCATCCAGGAGCCCTTCTGCAAGAACTGTGGAGAAATGTTCGAGGGAAACATCAACGATGACTTCCACTGTCCAAATTGCCTCGGCTCCACCCATGACTTCCACTTCGCCCGCGCCGCCCTCAAAGGCAACGGCAGCACCTTCCACCTCGTCCATCAGCTAAAATACCGCCGCCGCTTCTTCCTCGCCCCAGACCTCGCCCTCCTCATGGATGAGGCCATGGAAGAAGATCCCCGCTTCGCTGAACTCGCCGCACACAGCGACCCACCCATCCTAGTCTCCGTTCCCCTGCACTGGAAACGGCAGCAAAGTCGGCAAGGAAACCAAGCCGACGAGCTCGCCCGTGCCATCGCCAAAATCCGCGACCTCCCCTATCTAAAAGCCCTAAAACGCAGCCGCGCCACCCAGACTCAGACAAAGCTCAACCGCAAGCGCAGACTCTCAAACCTCCGAGGCGCCTTTCAAATCCGCCACAAAGCCCTCCCGCAACTGCGAGGGAGAAACATCATTCTCATCGATGATGTCTTCACCACCGGTGCCACCGCCCACGAATGCACCCGCATCCTCAAGCACGAAGGTAAAGCTTCAAAAGTAGCCATCTTAAGCCTCCTCCGTGGATAGACTTCACTTGCCAAGTCCGTATTCTGAGGAACACTAGCCCCATGCAAAGACGCTCATTCCTCACCACCTCCGGCGCCGCCCTCGGCTTTCTTGGACTCCAGAAGTATCTCAGCGCCGCCGAGCCTAGCAGACTCATCACTCCATACGGCCCCCTCATCCCAGACCCCCAAGGCCTGCTCGACCTCCCAAAAAATTTCCAATACCAAATCATCTCACGGCGCGGCTCCGAAATGAACGATGGCCTCGTCGTCCCCGGAATGCCTGATGGCATGGCCTGCTTCCCAGGAAAAGGAGATGAAGTGATCCTCGTACGCAACCACGAGCTCGGCCTCACCTCCCAGCGCCTTAGCCCCTTCCCAGATCAGAAAACTCCCGCCTCATTCCCGAAAGATCACTCCTATGATCACGGAAAAGGAGACGAGCTTCCCCAAATCGGAGGCACCACCAACATCGTCTACGACACCAAGAAAAAAGCCGTCACCCAAGAGTTCCTCTCCCTCGTCGGGACTGATCGGAACTGTGCAGGCGGAGCCATGCCTTGGGGCTCTTGGATCACCTGTGAAGAGCCCGCAGACCTCCTCAGCCCACGCGGCCAGCGCCACGGATACTGCTTCGAGGTCAAAGCAAGCGATGACGGAAAACTCCAAGAAGCAGTCCCTTTGAAAAAACTTGGCCGCTTCCGCCACGAGGCCGTCGCCCTCGACCCCGAATCCGACATCCTCTACCTCACCGAAGACATGAATGACGGACTCTTCTACCGCTTCATCCCCGAGAAAAAAGGCAATCTCCAACACGGCAAACTTCAGGCTCTCGTCATCAAAAACCAAGCCTCCGCTGACCTCCGTAACTACAACGGCAGTAAAAAAATCATCAAAGAAGGAGTCGAAATGGAAGTAGAGTGGCTCGATCTTGATGACTGCGAATCCCCCAAGGATGACCTGCGCTACCGCGGCTTTGAAAAAGGCGCAGCCCGCTTCGCGCGCGGAGAAGGCATCCAATACAGCGATGGCTCCCTCTTCATCTGCTGCACCGACGGAGGCCCAGAAAACCAAGGCCAAATCTACCGCCTCACCCCTCGCAAAAAAGACGAGAAAGTAGACAAACTCACCCTCTTCCTTGAGCCAAAATCTGATGACCTGCTCACCAATGGAGACAATCTCTGCGCCGCCCCCTGGGGAGACCTCGTCATCTGTGAAGACCTCGTCAGCCAACACTACGGGAAAACTCCCCACCTGCGCGGCATCACCCCAGAAGGGAAAATTTACAGCCTCGCCAAAAATGCCAAAAGCGGCTCAGAGTTCGCCGGCTCCTGCTTCTCCCCAGATGGCTCCATCCTCTTCGTGAACATGCAGGGTGAAGGCCTCACCTTAGCCATCACCGGGCCTTGGCAAGAGCGCAGCTGATTGACATCCTCACGCCGTGAACTACCGCGAGTCCCTCGACTGGCTCTACTCGACGCAGCTCTTCGGAATCAAGCTGGGGCTTGAGGCCCCCACCCGTCTCCTGCGTGAGTTCCTAGCCTTCCCCTCACACCTCAGCAAAGTCATCCACGTCGCCGGGACTAATGGCAAGGGCTCCACCTGCGCCATGATCGACTCCCTCGGCCAAGGGCTCGCCCTCCGCTCCGGCCTCTTCACCTCCCCCCACCTGATCGACTACCGTGAGCGCATCCGCGTGAACGGACTAGAAATCAGCGAGGAAAAAACCGCCCTCCTCCTCACCGAACTCCGAGACCTCGTCGCCGATTGGGAACACCACCCCACCTTCTTCGAGCTCACCCTCGCCCTCGCGATGCGGCACTTCCGCGATCAAAATTGCGACCTCATCGTCCTAGAAACCGGAATGGGCGGGCGTCTCGATGCCACCACCGCCGTCCCCGCAGACGTCTGCGTCCTCACCCCAGTCTCCCTCGACCACACGAAATGGCTAGGCTCCACGCTCGATGAAATCGCACGTGAAAAAGCCGGCATCGCCCTCCGAGGAAAGCCCTTCATCTCCGCAAAACAAGAACCCGAGGCCGAAAAAGCAATCCGCCAAGTCACCAACCAAGCCCAAGCCCCCCTCCACTTCATCAGCGCGCCCCTCCTCGGCTACTCCCTCACCCTCTCCGGCGAGCACCAGCGGGAAAATGCCGCCCTCGCCTGTGAAGCCATCACCGCAGCGGGCTACCACCTCAGCTTCGACATCGTCCAATTCTCCCTACAAAATCTCCACTGGCCCGGGCGCTTTGAAAAAATCACCCCCCGCCTCATCCTCGATGCCGCCCATAATCCCCACGCCGCCCAAGCACTCGCGGACACTTGGCGCGCCGAATTCCCCCAGCAAAAAGCCGCCATCATCTTCGGCGCCGTGGAAGACAAAGCCACCCATGAAGTTCTTAAGATCCTCTGCACCATCGCGGAGGAATTCCACTTCGTCCCCGTCAACTCCGCCCGTGGGCTCCCCCCTGAGAGCCACTCCGTAGACCTTCCCGCCACCGTCCACCCAGACTTAAGCTCAGCCCTCAGCGCTACCGAAGGACAAACCAGCCTCCTTACCGGCTCCCTCTTCCTCCTCGGCGAGGCAAAGGCCCTCCTCTCAAGCCAAGCCATAAGGCCGAGCCTTCAATAAAGGCCGAGCCTTCAATAAGAATGATCACTCCATGATCCACTTCCCCTCAAACCGCCCTATTTCATCTTTATTCAATCCCCCCACTCCTCGCGAAGGGAATCTCATTGAGCGTGTAGTAAGCATCCGGGTGCCACAGTGGCTTGCCTTCTGCGGACTTCAGGGCCTGCGCATCGAGGTGATGAACGTGGCCTTGGACCCAGCCTTTCACCGTGATTTCGACCCCCAGCCGATCCTCACTGACCTTCGCCGCCGTGACCTGCGGAGTCGCTTGATCGACCTCCGGACTGCCGTAGGATTTTTGATAAATATAAGTCCATGCTTTCATCGGATAGTTCGCAGGATCAGCCGCTAACTCAGCATCGACTTCCTGAGTAAACCTCAGCTTAAAGCCACTGGGCGTAACGCGCATGGTCTTAATTTCAAAAGGCACGCCCCCTTTCCAGCGCGTCCGCTCTAGCGAGAAGGGCTGCGCACCTCGGCTTCCCCACCCCCGGTTCGTCCCGCCGGCAAAGAGAGAACCATCTGGAGCCAAACGCAGCGGAACAACTCCAGACCCGTAGCCCTTTAAAAACTTAAAAACGGCTCCCTGATAAAAGCCATTGACCATTTCCAGATCGACCCGCTGCACCTCGGAATGAGTCTGCTCACCCACCAAGAGTTGACCCGCGAATGGTCCGAATTTTCCCTCGGTGAGATCTGGAACCACCGCGGTGGGAGATTGCCCCACTTTGCCATGAGGAAAGACCACGGCCGGCGGGATGAGGCGCGGATCCTTCTTCCGCTCGATCTGGATGCGCGAGCCACTCTGAGGCTGCGGCGGCTCCGGAAGCCCGAACTTTTTTGCACTGACATTCCCCGTGGGATTCCCCACGAAGCCGCCCGGCTTGAGCCACTTTAGCGATGAGGAGCCGTTCCAGAGCCCCTGATTATCAGTGTAGAAAAGATCGCCCTGCGGATTAAAGCCAATCCCACCTGGGGATCTCACTCCGCTCACTTCAGGGTGCATTTTACCGGCTTGATCGATGCGCACGGCCCAGCCACGCCAATCAGCCCCCGTCTTCGCCGATCCAGTGAGACAAAGAACGGCCCAAGTGTCACCATTGACATCTGGATCAGAACCGAAGGCGTATTCATGGTAATCATGCGAGGCTCCCCACGCATCACACAGGCAGGAAAAATCATCTGCCTGGCCATCTTGATTCGTGTCGCGGAGGCGCGTGAGCTCCGTCCGCTGCTGGACGATCAGCGAGCCCTCCTTCCAATACATGCCGAGCGGCTCGTGGAGCCCTTTGGCAAAGCTCCTCCACCTCACCTTGCTAAGATCATCTTCATAAAGCCCACTCCCGATCCAGATTTGACCACGGCGGTCAGCGATCGCCACTTTCTTATCAGGCATCAGAGCAATCGCTGAAACCTCAACAATCTCACCCTCTGGGAGAGGAATCGTTTCCGTCTGATAATGAGGCGACTGAGCCTGAACCTGAGCGAGAATCGCGCTAATGATGAGAGAGAGGCTAGTTTTCATGGCTTTTTCCAAGTGTAGTAAATGCTGAGTTGGGTGAGGCCATTTTTCAGGGCCAGTGGAACCAGCACCTGCGACTCCGGGAGCCTCCGCAGCACGAGCTCTGCATCCGATTTTAAAGTGACCTTGGCATCGAGAATGAAGCCCTCCCCCGAACGCTCCCCCGAACGCTCAATTTCCGGTCCCGAGGCGAGGGCAAGATAGAGATTCTCCGGTGCGGACCCGCTGCTTTTAAAAGTGATCAGGCGCTTGAGACTGCGCTCCGTCTCGGAGAGCAGGGGCTCAAAAGCCTCCGTGACTCGAATCTCTCCGATTCGATAGCGGAACGTGGGGCGCCCTTTTTCATCCAGCGAGTACCCTCCAAATTGGGGCCGGACCCTCTCATCATCCTTCTGCGGCCACGCAGAATTTTCATCCGCTAAGATCGCGTAAGCGGGCTTCGTCAAAAGCTGCACCACATCGGTCCCGGAAGGTTTTTGATTCCCCTGCCCCCGGTTCGTCCAGTGTAGCCCTCCATCGAGGAACTTCCCCTGCCAAATGACATCTGGGCCCATGTGGGTCACACTAAAGGCCTGATTGACGCCCTCTTCGTAGCCCACCCCGATGGCCCGCGCACCTGCACCCTCGATAAAATTACGATAAATTACAGCACTCTTTCCCTCCTCTGCGCGCAGAGGAATGGCCGGAGCTGCTGGGATGATTTTTAAGCGACTCTCAGAAAGCCACTGCTTACCACTTGGCCCACTGACTTGGAAAGAGAGCCCGGGCTTCCCCTGATTATTAAAATACTCCAAACGGAATTGATGCCTCCCTTTTAACAAACGGAAGCGGTAGGTGCGCGCCCGCTCTGAGCCGCGCGGCCCAATGCCCTCCACCTCTAATTGCTTCTTCCCATTAACGTATAAGATGGCCCCATCTGAGGCATCCAACAGAGCACGATAATCCCCTTCCCTATCAGTCACTAAGTCACCAGTCCAAACGATCCCAAACTCCTGATCCCTCTCAGCATGCGCCACATCCACCAAGTTCCGTGGCTCCTCCTCCACGCTCGCCACCTCCAGCTTAGAGAAATCCGGCATGAGCTCCCACTTCCCATGATAAACATGCGAGATCAAATTCTCCAAACGAGGCCATCCGCGCTCGTAAGGGATGGGATACTTCTCGCGGAGTTCATTTGCCCCATATGGCGTTTTTCTATCCTTCAGCCTTTCTCGGACTTCCGCGACTTGCTCAGCGCTCACCGCCTCTTCCTCATTCCCCCAAGAAGTCCGCACATAAGTCAAAATCGCAGCTAACTGCTCATCATTAAGCACCGCCCCCTGAGGTGGCATTATCAAATGGTAGGCCTTCCCCGCCACCTCGATCGGTCCTGCTAAACCTACCAAAACTGCCGAGATTGCACGGTCAGGTTTCCCTAAAAGCCACTCACTCTTCGCGAGCGGAGGGTTCACATTATTCTCCGGACCACGCCCATCTGCCCCATGACACGCCGAGCAATAAGTGGTGTAAAGTTGCTTCCCATCATTCGCCAAAAGGGCCAGCGGGAGAAGAAAAAGAATGATTATAAAACGGCTCATCATAAAAATTTAACGTCGGCCCTCGAAGGCTCTTGAAAGGGTGAGCTCATCGGCAAATTCCAGCCCCCCACCCGCTGGGAGACCTTGCGCCAATCGCGTGATCTGACAGCCCGTAGGTGCTAAGACCTCGCTTAAATAATTGGCAGTGGCCTCCCCTTCCACATCTGAGCTTGTCGCTAAAATCACCTCCGTCCCAGGGGTCTCACGGACCCGCCGCACTAAGCCCCCGATCCGGAGATCCTCTGGCCGCACGTCATCCAGCGGCGAGAGCTTACCGCCCAAACAATGATAAAGCCCGCGAAAGACCCCAGAGCGCTCAATCGGGAGGACATCGGTGGGCTGCTCTACCACACAGAGCAGAGCCGCCTCCCGCCCCTGCTCACTGCAAACCGCGCAGTCAGATTCCCCCATAAAAAACCCACAAAGCGGGCAGGCCTTCACCGTCTCATGACACGCTCGCAGAGCCGCGGAAAGATCCATCGGATTCGCCTTCGGGTTTTGCAAGAGATACACCGCCACGCGCTCCGCGCTTCGTGGCCCCACCCCAGGCAGGCGTTTGAGCTCAGCGATGAGCGCGCGGACTTCTGCGGGGTATTCGACCTTAGCCATCTGATTGTTTAGAATGTTGCTCAGTCATGTGTTCTCCCTCGAGACGGATCACATTGTTTGCTGGGGAATTCAGCGTCTCATCACAAGGCATCACATGCGTTTGCGCGTAGATCATCGCGGAAAAGCAGGACCAAAAAACCGCCAAAAGCATTCCGAAGGGTTTCCAAAAAATCCCCCAAACTGCAAAGGCCGGAATGAGGGTCATGCTGAGAAAAAAAGCGGAAAAACCAATCACGAATCGCCGCCCCCCACCGGGTGTCCCCAAAATCGCAGCGACCACTCCGAAGCAAGCCGCCGCCGTGATCAAAACACCCACCGTTCCGGGTAGCCCCATTTCAGATTGAATCTCTAGCCCCCCGCTGCGCCACAAGTCCCGTAAAGAATCAGTCAGCCCCGAGAAAGCTCCCATCAACTCAGTCATCGTCCCCAAAAGGAGAGATAAAAATCCAAAGAGGATTAAAGGAATGGGAAAAGAACCCCTTAATTTTACAGGTTGAGACATCGAGGAAGGCGAAGAGTGCGACGCTGGGGAAAGATTAGCAAAAACAAGTCGGAGAGGAAAGGGAATAGGAGGCATCCAGCGAGGATCACGGCCTGTTTTTCCCCTCGGATTTTCGGAAGCTTAACTTGGGAAATTTGAATGACAACTTCTACTACTTGCCTTTGGCGCTGGAATTTATTTGCCTCCTCCTGAAGCGGTCTCCATCTTCCGCATGTTCTAACATCACGCTCCATGCCTACTTATATTACCCCGCTCTTCGGCGTTATCGGCCTCATTTTAGCAAGTCTCCTCTTCTTTAACATCAAGAAGCAAAGCGCCGGTGGCGGACTGGCAGAGAAAATTTCTCTGAAGATCCAAAACGGAGCGATGGTCTTCATGACCCGTGAATTCAAACTCATCTCGCTCTTTGCGATCGTTCTGGGCGGGGCTCTCTTCCTCTTCCAAGAAAAAGCCTATGGCGGCCCCCAAACTGTCGCCTTCTTCATGGGCTGCCTCGCCTCCTCTGCGGCGGGCTTTATTGGAATGAAAACCGCCACCCTCGCCAACGTCCGCACCTGTGTCGCGGCGAATGAAAAAGGCCCCGCACGGGCGCTCAAGATCGCATTCTCCGGCGGTGCCGTCATGGGACTCACCGTTGCGGCGATGGGATTGCTCGGACTCGGCTCCTTATTCTGGATTTTTAAAGGTCACGAAAAACTCCCGGAGATTCTAGAAGGCTTTGCGATGGGTGCGTCTCTCGTTGCCCTCTTCTACCGCGTGGGCGGTGGCATCTTCACCAAGGCCGCGGACGTCGGCACAGACTTGGTCGGCAAGGTTGAAGCAGGCATCCCTGAAGATGACCCCCGCAACCCCGGAGTGATCGCCGATAACGTGGGTGATAACGTCGGCGACGTTGCCGGCATGGGCTCAGACATCTTCGAGTCCTACTGCGGAGCTCAGATCGCCACCATCGCGATCGCCTCCGCCGCCGCTGCTGCCGCCGCCGCAGGTGGTTTTGACTTCGCCGCTTCCGTCGGCGCGAAGGACGCCGGAATCCTTCTTCAACTTCCCCTGATCTTGACCAGCGTCGGCATCGTTTGCTCGATTCTAGGAATCCTCATCGTCAATCTCTTTGCCGATAAGGATCCTGCCAAGTCACTCCGCATCGGAACAATCGGAGCCGCGGCCCTCTTCATCATCGCCTCCTTCGGAGTCACCGCCTTCTTCGGGCTGAGCTCATCTTTAGCGCTCGCCGTTCTTTGTGGAGCAGTCGGAGGAGTCCTCATCGGCCTCATTACGGAATACTACACCGGCGGCAAACCGATTCGCACCATCGCGCTACAAGGTGAAACTGGCGTGGCGACTCTCGTCATCTGCGGCCTCTCAGTAGGGCTCCAATCTGTCGTCCTCCCCATCCTCACGATCGCCGCGACCCTCTACGGATCTTACGAGTTCGCCGGCCTCTACGGAGTGGGACTTGCCGCCATCGGAATGCTAGGCACCGTTGGCATGACGATGGCGATCGATGCCTACGGCCCCATCGCAGATAACGCCGGTGGCATTGCCGAAATGGCTGAAATGGGTGAGCAAACCCGTGAAATTACCGACTCACTTGATGTCGTAGGAAATACCACGGCCGCCATCGGAAAGGGCTTCGCGATCGGAGCAGCCGGTCTTGCCGCGCTCGCTCTCATTACCGCCTTCATCCAGAAGACCGGAATCTCACTGGACCTCTCCTCCCCCGACTCACTCCGCTACTTCTTCGTCGGTCTCCTGATTGGAGGCGCCGTTCCATTCTATAATGGAGCACTCACGATGGACGCGGTTGGTAAAGCAGCCGGCAGCATGATCGAGGAAATCCGCCGCCAGTTTAAAGCCGAGCCCGGCATCCTGAAAGGGACCGTTGAGCCTGATAGTAATCGCTGTATCGACATCGCCACCAAGGCCGCAACCAAGAGCATGATCGGGCCCGCGCTCCTCGCCGTTGGCACGCCTCTCGTAGTGGGATTTGGCTTTAACCTCATCGGGCCAGAGGGTTCACAAGCTGGGGCTAAAACCCTCGCTGGCTGCCTCATTGGCGCACTCCTCGGCTGCGTCCTCCTTGCCCTCTTCATGTCAAATGCAGGTGGCGCTTGGGACAACGCAAAGAAGCATGTTGAAAACGGTAACAATGGCGGCAAGGGATCAGAGACCCACTCCGCCAGCGTCGTGGGTGACACGGTTGGTGACCCCCTCAAGGACACCTCAGGCCCGTCGATGAATATCCTCATCAACGTCATGGCCATCGTCTCCCTCGTCATCGCAGGACTCCTCTAAAAAAGACCCGCTTGACTCACCTCACTCATTCTCAAAAAACCTCAGGTTCTGCCTGAGGTTTTTTTATCATAAAGACGCGCGGCCCCATCAAATCTCAATCGCCATTCCAGCCACCGGGACGATCACTCGCTCCTCTAATCCCCGTTTTTTAGCCTCTTCGAGCAAACGCTCAATCGGCTCATCCCTCGGCTCATTCCCCAGCGGAAAAGTGCCATAATGCATCGGCAGCATGAACTCCGCACCGAGATCCTCGAAAGCCTGCAGCGCCTCCTCAGGATTCATGTGCACATCACGGCCACTCGGCGCGTCATAGGCCCCAATCGGCAGCATCGCCAAACAAATCTCCTCAGTCTTGCCAATCTCTCGAAAGCCCGAAAAATAAGCACTGTCGCCGCAGTGAAAAACTTTCCGCCCTCCGGAACCGACGATAAAGCCCCCATAATCTCGCTTCACATCCGCACCGTAGCGCGCGCCCCAATGGTGACTCGGCGTGTGCAAAACCCGCAAGCCTTCCATCTCACGCTCCTCCCACACCTTCATCTCCCGCACCTTGGTAAAACCCAAGCGCTTCACCAAGCCACCGTTCCCTTGCGGGACCACGATCCCCTCCTTCGCCTGAATCGCCCGCAGCGACTTCTTATGCAAGTGATCAAAGTGCGCATGCGAGACCAAGACCAAGTCCAAATCTGGCAAGTTCTCTAATTCCAAACCAGGCTCCATTTGTCGCTTAACTGGACCATGGAAATTTGCCCAATTTGGATCAAATATCACGGCATGACTTCCGAATTGGACCAGAAAGGAAGCATGCCCGATCCAGGTCGCCCGGATCACTCCCTCATCCGGCGGGGTCAAGATCGCGGCACGCGTCTCCCCCTCTCTTTTCTTCAGCAACTGAGGCAGGAGTCGATGCCGCCAGAAGGTGTAATTCCTTCCCGGCCAGCCCTTCTTCGGCTTTAAACCAGAATTCCTCTTCTTCTGCTCCATCTCAAGAAAGGCTGCGAGTGATCTCTCCCGCCCAATGCTTTGCCAAGCCCGCGTAGTCAGTATTCCCCTCCGCATAGGTGATGCCGCGTGACACATTAATCACGCTTGCCGCCTCACGAGCGCTCCCTTTCAGGGCATCTAGCGATCCTCCTTGCGCCCCTAATCCCGGAATTAAAAGTGGCACATCCGGCAAATTCGCCAGCACATCACCATCCGCATTGGTCAAGCCGACCACCAAGCCAGCCGTCGTCCTCTTCCCCTCCGCCCTCGCCCGCGCACACAGCTCGCCTACCCGTTCAAAGACCGCCTTCCCCTCACAATCACGACGTTGAAAATCCGCACTCCCAGGATTGGAAGTCACCGCCAAAAGATAAATTCCCTTCCCCTCCCAATCCAAAAATGGCTCCAAAGTATCATAACCCATAAAGGGGCTCAGCGTCACCGCATCGACCCCCCAATTCTCAAAGTAACTCCGCGCATAATACTTCTGAGTTTCTCCAATATCACCCCGCTTCGCATCCAAGATCACCGGCACCTCCCTCGGCATCTCCCCTAACAATTCATCCAGAATTTCTAAGCCACGGAGCCCCATCGCCTCAAAGTAAGCAATATTCGGCTTGAAAGCCGCCGCATACTGCGCCGTCTCGCCCACCACTCGTCGTAAAAATTCCGGCACCCCCTCCACACCTCCTGCCGTCAGATCTGGCCGCGGATCCAAGCCCACACAAAGAGCGGATCCAGTCACTTTAAGGCGGGCATTCAGGCGATCAGCGTAAGTCATGAGTGGATCATATTCCGCCCCCATCGCGAAGCAAGCCACACCGCCCTCTTTGCCGCCACATCAGAAAAAAAATCACCCCGATCAGCGCGATCCATCCAAAATTTGTAGCAATCTTCATCCCAAAATCCGTCGGCTCCTCAGACACCCCGTGGCAGCCGCATTTTAGATCAGTAATCCCCCGATCCCACGCCGACCACAGCGCTAAGTTAAAAGAAGCCAGCAAGCCTCCCAAAATCGCCAGACCCGCCGCCTTGCCAAATCCGCTCAACACCGCCAAGCCTGCCACAAGCTCAAGCCACGGCAGCGAATACGCCACATAAGCATCTCCCGGCGCCTCAAAAAACTCCTCAAACTCACCTGGGATCCGCTCCTCCAACGGGAATTGAAAATTCCCCACCGATTCCGTAAAGGCCGCTAGATCCGGCAGCTTCATCCCACCACTCCAAATGAAAAATCCCCCCACCAAAATTCGGAGGCCCCATTCCAAGACACGCATACCTGACATCGCCAAAAACCTAGCACATTCTCGGGCAGCCCTCGGTTCTAAAAATGCTCTCTTTTCTTTTCGACCGGACTCGCTAAGTTCTCGGCATGGTTTCGATCAAGCATGTGGCCTTCCTCCTCTCGGCCTCAATCCTCTCAACCCTTTTTCCCTCCTGCAATAACAGCAGCCCAAATACCGCCCAACTCGCCAGTAAAACCCGCGCCGGAGAAGACTCCGCACAAAGCCTCTACCGTAACGCGCTCGCCGCACAGCAAGCCGGAAAATCAAAGCGAGCCGCCAAAGACTTCCGCAGCATTTTTGTCAAATACCCCCTCTCCCCAGTCGCGGGTGATTCCGCCTATCGCTACGCCAAAATTCTCGAGAAAAATGGCGACCTCCTTGAGGCCTTCGATGCCTACGATTCCGTCGTCACAAAATACCCAGCCTCCTCTCACTACGCCGAGGCCATCAAACGCCAAGAAACGATCGCTCACCAAGTCGCTCAAGGCCACATCACCAGCTCTTTCATCGGCATTAAGTCACGCATCGACGTAAGCCGCACCACCTCGATGCTCGCCAAAGTCCGTGATAATGCCCCCCGCGCCGCCTCCGCTGACAAAGCGCAATTCACAATCGGTGAAATCCAACAAACCCGAGGATCCGGCGGCACTGGCATGGCCCGCGCCATTAGCGCCTTCCGGAAGCTCACTCGCGACTACCCAGACTCCCCCTTCGCTCCAGAAGCCCAATTCCGCATCGGCTCCATCCTCCTTGCACAAGCTGCCAGTGGTAACCAAGACAGCGCGAACCTTGACCGCGCAAAACGCGCCTTTGAAGACGTCATCATCCGCTACCCAAACAGCAAGCAAGCCAAAGCCGCTAAAAAAGAAACATCAAAACTCGCCTCCGGTGACATCCAGCGCTCCTTTGACGTGGCCGAATTCTACCGTAAAAAAGGACAAACGTCCTCAGCTCTCTTCTACTACCGAGAGACCCTCCGCAAATCTGCCCCAGGGCCCCTGCGGAGCCAGGCACAGAGCTGGATCCAGCAGCTCGGCGGCCAATAATCAAAAGCCCTGAAAATGCGCCCGCTCCTTTCTACCCCCTTCTTTAACCGTTTTCCCCGTTTTTTAAAACTGGGATCGATCCTCAGACTCGCTCTGAGCTTGAGCCTAGGATTGAACCTCAGCTCCTGCGCCGGCTACCGCCTCGGAGGGAATAAACCCACCCACCTCGCAGCGATCCATTCCCTCTCCATCCCCCTCGCAAAAAGCCGCGTCGTCTTTCCCCGCGTCGAAGCCCTCACCACCAACGCCGTGGTCGATGCCCTCGTCCAAGATGGCACCTACCGCCTCGCCGCAGCCGGCAAATCTGATGCCACCCTCATCCTCACCCTAGAAGATCTCTCCTACCGACAAGTCCGCTCCTCTGCGGAAGACGCCCTCCGCTCCGAGGAACTCAGACTTGAAGTGACCCTTTCCTACCAACTCATCGACCCCTCCCGCCCCGGCATCATTCTCGAGAAAGGAAAAGGGCGCGGCCACACCCGCCTATTCGTAGATGATAACCTCCAAACAGCGCGGGTCAACGCCCTCCCAGATGCCCTGCAACGCGCCTCTCAATCCATCATCGCCCGCCTCGCAGATGGCATCTAAGCCCAATCTCTCTCCCCAAGTCACCTTCGTCCCCACCCCCATCGGGAACCTCGGCGACATCACCCTCCGCGCCATCGATTCACTCCGAGAGGCCGACCTCATCGCCTGTGAGGACACCCGCCACTCACGCAAGCTCCTCAACCATCTCGAAATCTCCCGCCCCCTCATCTCCCTCCACGATCATAACGAGGACCAGCGGATTCCTGAGCTCATCACGCGCGCCCAAACTGGGGAAAAAATCGCCATCATCTCAGACGCCGGCACGCCCTGCCTCTCCGATCCCGGCCACCGCTTCCTAAAGGCCTGCCGTGATCAGGACGTCCCATTCACGGTCCTCCCCGGTCCCTCTGCCATCACCACCGCCCTCGTCGCATCTGGCTTCCCCCCTCATCCCTTCTCATTCCAAGGCTTCCTCCATGTGAAAAAAGGAAAACGCGGCAAGCAACTGCAAGCGGCCCTCCTAGCGGAAGAAACCACCCTCTTCTTCGAGTCCCCGCACCGCCTTCCCTCCACCCTTGAGATTCTCAGCGAACTCGCCCCAGAACACCCCATCTGCGTGGCCCGTGAATTAACAAAGGCCTTCGAGACCCTCCACCACGGAAGCACGCGTGAAGTCCAAGCGCACTTCTCTGAACGCAAGGTGAAGGGCGAGATTGTCCTCCTCATTCCACCTCCCCTCAAAAGCTCAACGAAAACTCAAAAAGATGCGCGTGGATAAATGGCTCTGGTCCGTCCGACTCTACAAAACCCGCAGTCAAGCCTCGCACGATTGCTCCGTAGGTAAGATCAAACGCGCAGGAAAAAACCTCAAAGCGAGCGCCGCGCTCAAAGTAGGAGACCGCCTCGAAGTCCCTGCTCACGATCACTCCCACAAGCGAGACATCGAGGTCATCGAGGTCCTCGAAAAACGAGTCAGCGCCCCCATTGCGCAAGCAGCTTATCGTGACCACACCCCGGCCGAAATCCTCGCTGAAGCGGAAGCTCGCCGCCTTGCTGAAAAAGAGCAACGGCAAACTCGCAAACAGGGCGATCAAGGCCGCCTCACAAAACGAAAGCGCCGGCAGTGGGAAGGAAATGACCCAGGGAAATTCTTCTAATTCTTCCCCAGGGCCGATCGCCCGCACTCCTCATTCGGGCTATTCATAAAAATCTGGCACGGCTGATGCTTACACGCCTTCGTTCAACACGAACCCACTAAAAAATGCGTAAGCTCACAAACAAAACGACCGCCGTATGGCTCCTAATCCTAGCCATGATCTTCACGGGATTTGGCTCGGCAAGTGCCGCTAGCTTTGACCCCGCAGCCGAAGAATATGCCGTGACCGCCGAGATGCTCGACTCGAAACACCCAGACTATGATGAAGGCGCCGTTGACCTGATTGGTCAACAGATCTTCAGATTCGTCGAACTTGGTGGAAACGTCTCCACCCTCTCTAGCGAACAAGCCTCTGCGATGGAGGGATATTATGATCGCTACGAGAGCAGTCCATTTTTTGCTCTAAGTAATCTTTGGATCCTCCTCTGTGCTTTCCTCGTCTTTATCATGCACCTGGGATTTGCGACGCTGGAGTCAGGACTCACTCAGAAGAAGAACACCGTTAATATCCTCTTCAAAAACGTCTTCATCATCTGCTCCGGACTCCTCCTTTACGCCGTCTACGGCTTTAACGCAATGTATCCAGGAGACTTTAACGGCTTCTTTGCCCTTGGCTCAGCGATCACTAATGCCGACTACGGCAGCACCGACATTTCTTACGGTGGCGCCGGGCTTTGCCAGACGGGTTTCGCGGACTTCATCTTCCAAGCAATGTTCGCCGCGACCGCCGCTACGATTGTTTCCGGAGCCGTGGCAGAGCGCGTCAAGCTGAGTGCCTTTATGATCTTCGCCGTTCTCTTAGTAGGCTTTGCATACCCCATCACGGGGTCTTGGAAGTGGGGTGGCGGCTGGCTTGACCAGAAAGGCTTCCACGACTTCGCCGGCTCATCCGTGGTGCACGGCTTTGGTGGATTTGCAGCCCTCGCGGCAGTCATTCTCCTCGGCGCCCGAAAAGGAAAATTTGGCCCGGGTGGCGTGAAACCCATCTTAGGCCACAGCATGCCACTCGCTACAATCGGGGGCATCCTACTCTGGTTCGGATGGTTCGGGTTTAACGGAGGCTCCGTTCTCTCGGCCGATCCCAGCGCAATCTCTTACGTCATCGTCACCACCTCTCTCGGAGCGGCGACCGGTGGCCTCATCGCCATCACGATCTCTTGGCTCGTCCTTAAAAAACCGGATCTCTCCATGGCTCTAAACGGCGTTCTGGCTGGACTCGTCGGCATCACCGCTGGAGCGGATCAATTCACCCTGATTGGCGCAGTGGCTGCCGGTGGAGTTGGCGGAGCCCTCGTAGTCTTCTCCGTTCTCTTCTTTGATAAGGTCAAGATCGATGATCCCGTCGGAGCGATTTCAGTTCACGGAGTGGTCGGAATGTGGGGAACCATTGCGGTGGGCCTCGGCTTCTTGACCAAGGCGGACTGTGAAGCGACCTTGGGCGTGCAGATGATCGGCACCCTTGCGATCGGCCTCTTTGCCTTCCTTTTCACCTTCATCGTCTTCGGCGCTCTGAAAGCCGTAATGGGGATTCGCGTCAGCGAGGAAGAAGAATACGAGGGCCTCGATGTGGCAGAACACGGTGTCCCCGCCTATGCCGAGTAAAATGCTCAAACGATCATTCCGCTTTTAAACTTATAAAGACCGCAGCTGAGCCTGCGGTCTTTTTTTATCCCTCGATGACTTCGTAAACCACAGGCTGCCCACTCGCTTGAGACTCGCTCAGAGAAAGGGCGCCCATCACCCTCGCGCTAGCCAGCGCAGCCTCTTCTTCCGAGCGCGCATGGAGGCGACAAAGCGGCTCCCCTTCCTCGATTCGACTCCCCAGTTCTACGATCTCGTCTAAGCCAACTGAATGATCGATGCCATCCTCGGCCCGCCTTCTCCCACCCCCAAGCTCCACCACGGCCATCCCCAGCTCACGAGTGTCAATACGATCGATCCACCCAGAGCTGGGGCTTTTGACCTCTACGGTGACCTCCGCTCGCGGCAGGTATTTCTCGGGAGACTCCACAAAATCACTAGGACCACCGAGGCCTGCAACCATTTGGCCGAAGACTTGAGCCGCCTTCCCCGAGTCTAGGGCCTTTCGTAAAGCACGCCGCGCTTGCTCCCGGTCCCTTTCCAAGCCCCCTAAAACGAGTAACTCGGCAGATAAGCCCATCACCACACTTTCCTGCCGTGATCGCTGCCCCTCGCCTTTCAAGAAACGCAGTGCATCCCAAACTTCTAAAGAATTCCCGGCGGCCCCCGCGAGAGGTTCATTCATGTCGGTGATCAGAGCGCTCGTCTTGACCCCAGCGCCATTGGCAACCTGCACGATGCTCTCGGCGAGTGCTTTGGCATCGGCATAGTCCTTCATGAAGGCCCCACTCCCCGTCTTCACATCCATCACTAAGGCAGCCAGTCCAGCCGCCAATTTCTTAGAGAGAATCGAAGCCGTGATCAGATCCAGCGACTCCACGGTGGCACTAATGTCCCGTGTCGCATAAAATCGTTTATCAGCCGGAGCGAGCGAAGCGGTCTGCCCAATAATGGCGACCCCACAATCCTGCACCACCCTACGGAAGGTGGCATTGGAGGGCATCGTCTGGTATCCCGGAATGCTATCCAGCTTATCCAAGGTCCCCCCAGTGTGGCCCAGTCCGCGGCCCGAAATCATGGGGACAAATCCCCCACAAGCCGCAAGGAGGGGACCTAACATTAAGGAAACATTATCGCCCACTCCGCCCGTCGAGTGCTTATCGATCACGGGGCCATCCAACTCAGGCCAGGCCAAGATCTCACCAGAATCGCGCATTCCCTCCGTCAGGGCCACTCGCTCATCCAGCGTCATTCCTCGGAAAAAGACCGCCATCGCAAAAGCCGCAATTTGCCCCTCCGAAATCGAGTCATCAGCGATGCCTTTTGCGAAAAAAGCAATTTCCTCACGAGACAAGACTAAGCCATCTCGTTTTTTACGAATGATTTCCTGAGGGATCATAAATTCTTATTTGTAAAAGGCTTCTGCAATCAAAGGCCATAATTTACTCCCAGCCCAAATCCCAAAAATGCCCAAAATTCCTTCAATCACAGGCGGAGCTGGTAATGGCAGCTTGAAAGCAGTGAAAATCAAGCCGACAATAAGACCAGTTCCAAGTGATGCGAGAGCGAGTGTCATGCCGCAGCATCTCTCACAGATCAGAAACTCTCAATCTCAAAGCACACCCTCCTCAATCTCTCTTGCCACTTTTCCTATTCTTTTTCCCTCTCCTAACAAGAACTCCACCTCTTCTGTTTCACTCTAATCTTCCACTTTAAAAAAATCATGAAATTACCGCTGATCATTTCCTGCCTCGCCCTCCCCTTGAGCGCGCAACTACGCATTACAGAGGTCATGTCAGACTCCAACCACTCTGAAGCAGATGCCCGGGGAGATTGGTTTGAAATCACCAACACCGGCAACTCATCCGTCAATCTCTCTGGATTTAGCTTTGATGATGATAGCGCTGAAGCTGGGACTTCTGGCTCCTTCCCCCCCGTTCTCCTAGCCGCTGGCTCTTCCATGATCGTCCTCGATGAGGCTGACTCTACCCTCTTCCGCAGCATTTGGAGCATCCCGGCGGGCGTCCGCATCATTTCCAATAGCGAGCTGAGTGCCTTCCCAGGCTTCGGCCGAAATGGCGACGCCGTCAACCTCTACAATAATGGCGGGAGTCTGATCGATACCTTCACCTTCGGAGCCGCCTCTGAGGGCTTCAGCTTTGCCCGCTTTTTAAATGGGAATGCCGTTCCGGGCGAACTCAGCAGCGATGGCTTCTTTGGGGCTTATGAAAGTAACGATCCCTCCGTGGATATTGCCTCACCCGGTCTTGCCGAAAATCTGCCTGATCCGCTTCCTCCCTTCTTCAATGGACCTTTTACCACCGCCGGAGTGGCGAACACGAGCCTTGCGAACTCGGCCTTCCGCATCACCAGCATCGACCCGAACCCAGGCGACACCATCACCATCAGCTCCAGCGGCACCCCTCCCTGGCTCAGCATCAATGACCTCGGCGGCGGAATCGCAAGCCTCAGCGGCACTCCGCCGACCTCCGCGGTAGGGCCGCACGAATTCGAAATCACCGCAACGGATGACAGCAACCGCACAAGCAGCCAGAGCTACCGCATCGATGTCTTAGCTCCGAGCAGCCCGATCATCCTGAATGAATACAATGCCGTCTCGGCAGATGAGTTCCTAGGCGGCGGAGAAGAGGACGAGCTTGACGGCGCATCCGATCCTTTCTTTGGACGCATTGCTGGAAATGGTGGCCCGTGGGTCGAGTTCGTCATTACCGAGACCAGCGATCTGCGAAATTGGACGCTCGAAATTAACAGCGATGACGGCAGCCGCACCTTAAAACTCTCCAACCACATCGCCCTCAGCGCCATCCCCGCCGGGACCATCCTCACCTTCACCGAGAGTAATGAATTCAGCCCCACCGCTCTAAACCAAGTCTCCCTCCTCACCTCAGCCGGTTACACATGGTCGAACATTTGGATGCATGACCCGGTCCTGATTGATCAGAGCAACAGCAGCCACCCTACCACTCCCGCGATCAATAGCAGTCAGACCGTATTCACTTGGCTCGATGCCTCAGATGCCATCGTTTACGGACCATCCGGCGAGTCAGTCGCCATACAAGATAGTGATGATAACGGCAGCGGCGACACCTTAAGCTCTGTCGGAGGGAGCGAGCTGCTCCGCCTAGAAGCAGACCCCAACTCCTCAGTAAGCCCACTGAATCTGAACTATGATGATGGGAGAAGCTCCACCTTCGGCGCCCCAAACATCTGGAGTGACGGCAGCATGACACAAAGTTTTACAGCCTTTATCTCCGCCAATACCCCACCGACCCTCGGACCCGTAAGCTCTCAGAAATCCGTGCGTGGGGAATACGCCGCGACCGCCCCAAACAGCGGAACAAACTTCTCAATCATCGCCGCGCCGAGCTTCTTGAACATTAGCTTCAGCTCCACCGAGATCACGATCACCAACAACCGCCCTCTCACCTTCGACGACATCGGCACATACGAGGTCAGCTTGAGTTCTGACAATGGTGCCACCAACTACCTCGCCTACCAACTGGAAGTGACCAACCCCACTCCGGCTCTCATTTTAAACGAATATAATGCAGTTGCCCCAGACCGTTTCCTCAATGGTGGCACTCTCAGCACGGATGAAGATGGCGGACCAGCCGCTAGTGATAGCCACTTCGCCCGCGTGGCCGGAAATGGCGGTCATTGGTTCGAGCTCGCCCTACTCGGCGATGGCGGGCCAGGCTTCACCAATCTCCACAACTGGTCGATTGACGTCGGAAAAATGACAAGCTTTGGCCTCTTTATCCCCAGCTCTACGATCACCCTCTCTGATGCCAGCACTTGGTCCGCAGTCGCCCACGGGACACTTCTCACCTTCATTGATCAAAACACCGCCGGAGGTGGACTTGATACCGAGATTAACCGTGTCGATGAACTCAGCAGCAACGGGCTTGCTTGGACGAACATCCACCTCGGCACCCCGGGCACCGTCAGTGTGGATGGCCTCGCTGACTTCACGACCGATTCTAATAACACCGCCTTCGTCATCAGAAATGCCTCAGGGACCACCATCTTCGGTCCCGCCGGAGAAGGCATCGCTCCCCTCGGCGGCGTAGGCAGTGAAGAAATCTTCGAACTTGAGAATGACCCACTCCTCACGATTTCTTCCTGCGATGCAGCCAGCCCCACGGCGCTGGGATATGACGATGGCTCATCCAGCTCTACCTTCGGCTCGCCAAATCTCTTCGCTCCACTCGGGAGCAGCACAGACCGCGCTCAAGACTTCTCAGCATTCATTGCCACCCTCACGCCGCTCGAGGCATATCTAGCGAGCGTTGGACTACCAAATGCCGACCCTGCGGCTGACTCAGATGGTGATGGCTTCTCAAACCTTGAAGAATACCTCTTCGGCGGTAATGCCAACGATCTCTCCGTCTTCCCACAGAAGACGATCGACGCATCCACGGGCAGAATTACTGCCACGATCCGGGTCAATGATCCGAACTTCACGCTCACCGCCGAACGGAGCTCCGATCTCCTCAATTGGGTGAGCGAGGACTTGGAAGTTGTCGATGAAGAGTCGCCGCTTGGGCCAAACTTCGTGACCCGTAATATCACCTACCTCGGCGATGAAGCTCGGATGTTTTTCCGCTTCAATTCTCAGCCCTAAGAAGCTCCGCTGATTCTAAAAATCAGGAAGCTCATTTTGAAATCACACGACGAGAGCGGAGAGGGCTAGCGCGCTCGTCGTTCTTTTTCCTCCAAGATCCATCCTCGGTCATCCTTTGAGATGAATTTCGTCGAGGTTCTCACCACGTTCCCATCTGGCTCAGTCAGCCAAAGCTTCCCGCTGCGTTCATCAAAGCGGCTAAGCTTTGCAAAGACTAAGCCACGATTCGTCCCGGTCCATTCACGATAACCTTTCTTCGCCATCTTCCGCTCATAAACCTCGCGGTTGTGCTCGATCGTTAAAGCCGCATTCTTTAATTTTCCCCACAGCTCCGCGTGTCCGCCCCGCGAGTATCCACGCTCACTGGCATAAACCGCCCCATCAGGCTGGAGAATCACGAGCGTGGGATAGCCCAGAACATGATACTGTTTCTTGAGTTTTTCGGCATACTTCCGGCGACTCAGCTCCTCACCCTCAAAGCGCGATTTGTTATCAACCCCACCTGAGGCATCCACCTTCAGGCGGATCAAATTCTCCTTCGCCCAATCGCCAAATTCATTCTTCGCAAAGAGTTCCCGATTCAGCGTGGTGCAGCGCGGGCTGGACGGTGACCCACTCCGCGTGAACCACATCAAAATCGGCTTCCCACTCCGCATCGACTCCCGCCGCGCTTCCCGATAACTCTCAAGCCACGATTTTTTCCGAGTGGGCTTATTCTTAAATGCCTTATCGAAAGGGATGTCAGCATTCGGATCAGTCCCAGAAGACCACACAATTTTATCATCCGATGGTAAGAGCATCCCCCCCGCAACCACGCCCTCTCCCACTCGCCCCGACAAATAACCCACCTCCTCGGGCGCCGTATCACCCAGCGCGGAGTCCTCATTTGGCTTATTGATCTTAGCGAGCGGATTTCCTCCCAAGCCCGCCCCTGGCCCCGCTTCCTCATCGTCTGTGAATTTCGCCTTCTTCTGCGTCTTCGGCTTGATCGTCGGCACCTTCATCAGATCCGCGCATGAGCAAAAGATAACCCCACAGCTAGCAAGGAGGAGGAATGACGCTTTCATGAGAGGAATCTAGCACCACTTTGAAAGCAGGAAAAGCGAGCAATCCACCGCCTCCAAGCACCCCAAGCACCTCTCCTGATTCTCTCATGACTTTCCTCCACAAAAAAACGACCAGAGCAAGAGCTCTAGCCGCTTTGAGAGGAATGAAGGACCAGAACGCCAGCTACTTTGTGGCGAGTCCCCTGGCAGCTTTTTGGGATTCGAGGATCTTCTCAAGCGCAGCCTTACTCTGCTCCGCAGCCCAGCCATTATAAGCAGACTGACTGACCACTTCCATGAGCCCAGCCATATTGGCGTGGTTCTCACCACAAAGCTGACCACAAACGACACTCGTTTCGAGCTTCTGAATCGGCTTGAACCACATCGGAATATCACGCCCCGGGATCGCATCCTGCTGGATACGCATCGGAATGATCGAGTAGTTATGAATCACATCAGTCGAGGTGACCTGCAAGATGGCATTCCGGTCGACCGGGATCTTCAAAACACTCGTCACGAAGTCATCATAGCCATTGGGATCATCCGGATCGATGCAAGGGTCTCCAGTCGTCTGCACCAAGGTGCGGTCGATCCGCGCAAACTTCCCATCCTCACCCGGATAGTGATATTTAAAACCAAATTGATAGGCGATCACGCGCACGCGCACCGGATCCGTCTTCTGCACCTCATCCCACTGGTCAGTGCGCTCCCACCAAAGCGGAAACGCAAAGCCGAGGAGGAGAACGGCCTCCACAATCACTACGCCGATTTCCATGTGGCTGGAAACGTGGTTGGTCACCCCGTGGTAACTCGCCTTCGGGTTCTTAGAAGCGCGAAACTTCCAGAGACAGAAAAGGAAGAAAAGCGTCCAGCCCACGAAGAGGGCAAACATAAACCAGTGCACAATATCGATCAGGTGATCAACATTGCCGCCGTGGTCTGCGTAGTTCTCGGGAATACCGAGCCATTTTGACCAATTAAGTGCGATAAACATGGGAAAGAAAAAAAAGATTATTGATTAGAGGCTGAGGCCACTGGCGGCGCGACGTAATCATCGCAGTATTTCGGATCTAGCCCAGCGCTCTCGCGTCTCGCGATTTTCAGCATGGACCAAAAAACTCCTAAAGCGAGCGGCACAATCACCATGAGCATCACAGCGATGGACCATCCAGCGGCATCTTGGCCAGCATGCTTGAAGGCATTAGCACAAGTCGAACAAGCGAGAATTGAGGAGTCGATAAACATAATGTTTCAGGGAAGTTTGTAGGATTCAGACAATGATGTCCTTTGATTTACGGCGAAAGTGGATGCCATAGGCGATAAGGATGAGAGAAAAGATCAAGCAAATCACCCCAAAGGCTGTGATCGCAGGGCCTGTTTCCTCCTCGGTCACAAAAAGAGCCCACACTCCAAGCGCAGCGCTAAAGAGTGCAGCAATCGTGATGAAGATGAGATGAAATCCTTTAATTGACATAAGCGTGCGTGATTAATCGTGTCCGTGGACGTTACTGGCAGGCTTCTCCGGATTATAAAAACCATCAGCCTTCTCCGAGTTACCATATTGGATCGGGTCACTCTTAGACCAACCGATGAGCCACATGCAGAAGAAGGCCATCACGATTCCGAGTCCATAAAAGAAATAGATCAGAGGTTTCTCATGATTCAAGTGCATGAAAATTAACATCACAAGAGTTGCCTTCACACTCGCAATGATGAGACCCAAGACGGCATCCTTCCCATCAAAGCCGTGCCCCCCGACATCGAGAGCCGGAATCGTAGCAACTGCCACTGTCAGGACCGTCCCCACAAGGAGCGCGCCAAAAATGACGAGATAGAGCTTCTTTGCTTTTTTGATTTCTTCAACTGAGTCAGCCATAGCAATAAAATGAATTTAGAAAAAATAAAAGGGTTCTGATTACATTAAGTATAGGATCGGGAAAAGGAAGATCCAAACCAAGTCAACGAAGTGCCAGAAGAGACCGCCCACTTCCACCCGATTCGCGAGCCACTCCGGATTCGAGTCATACATCTTACGTCCGAAGAAGAGGTAATATCCCAGAACCAAGGCCCCACCAATCACGTGAAGTCCATGGAGACCCGTAATGGTAAAGTAAATCGCGTAATACGTATTCCACTTGGGAGTGAAGGTGGAGGTAAAGCCAACGTTCTCACGAGGAATTTCCACATGAGGAAACTTGTAATTATTATGATTGGCCCCGGCAAAGCCGCTGAGATCAAAGAGTCCACTGCGCTGGAGGCTCCCATCCGCAGAAGCCGCAGCAACGGCTTCCACGTCGAAATCCAGCTTCTGATAAGCGACCATCTGATCCCAGTTCACGCGGTATTTATCGTTCTCAGTGGGGACGAAGCGATCCTCCCCTTCGAGGCCCTTTTTGTCACTCATCTCATCGAGCTTCTTGGTCAAATTCGCGAGCCACGCTTGGTGACATTCCCAAGCCTTTTTGAGATCATTTTCACCCTTGCTGTTCTTATGGGTAAGAACCCAGCTCTGCTTAATCGCCTCGAGTGGGTCGATTCCCTCCTCCTCTGCACGCATCGCAGTGTGGCGGAAGTCGATCGCATCTACTCCTAGAAGCATCGGACTCGGCTGGAGCTCTCCCTTCACTACGGTATCATCGCGCAGCTTAATCTCAGTCTTCGCTAGCTTCGGAATATCATCAGGATCCCAGACTAAGGTGAGTGCCGGCTCAATCTTATAAGTGACCGTGCCGGGAGCACTGAGCATGAGCGGCTTGATCTTTTCACTATCCTCAGCCATCCGCTCTTTCCAGAGATCAGTCGTGATGACGAGGTTACTAATTTCTTCAATTCCCTTCTCATCACGAATCCAAGACCATGAGGCTCGGAGGAATTCTGTCCGAATGCTCTTATCGTGAGCACGGGCATCGAGGAAGGCTTCTTCCATATCGTCTAAGTCATCGATCGAAAGCTTAGCCCCATCAGCGACGACCAGAGCAGCTTCGCTAGATTCCAGTTGCGCCCGGTTCTTCCCCCCAGCGAGGAGTTCCTCGGCATTTGGGACCCGGTAATCACCGATGAGGGTGATTTTATGCTCATCCCCTGCTTGCGCTAAAATTTCCTTCACATAAGCCTCATGCGCTGGTCGCTTCAGCGCGAAAGTGAGCTCACTGGCTTTGAAGATAATCTTATTAGCAGAGAACACTCCCTCAGGATTGGCCTTCTTATCTTCCTTTGAGACTTCCACCATCTTGCCGTTCTCGTCCAACTTGGCGTAGTGCACGTGGCCCTCAAGATAAGCGAAATCTTGCACCGATCCCTCACTAGAAAGGCGCACGCCCTGGTGATGGAACTTCGCGTTATACTCGACGGCTTTGAGACCCAAGAAAAGCACCGCACAGATCAGGGTGATCCACATGTAAATTTGGAACTTCCTCCACTCGCGCATTTTCAAAGCAGCCCAAGCGAAGACCACGGTCACGGATGAGCCAATGAGAATGAAGGTGTTAATTAATCCGGGCAGGACTGGCAAGGCACGCTCTGGCCAAGGATAGTCAGCATAAAGGCGGAGGAAGAGGTATCCCGAGAAGAGACCCCCGAAGAGGGTCACCTCTGAGGCGAGGAAGAGCCAGATTCCGACCTTCGAGTTGAAGAGTCCGGTATCTTTACGGGCGTTGACGATAAATGGAATTTCCATGGATCAAGAAAGGTATGCAGTAAGGTTTGGCTCTAGGCTTCAGTCGTTTCCTTTTCGGGCTTTTCCGAAGGTTCCTCGAGAGGGGCAGAACTCTTAGGCTCTTCCCACTGAGGGAAGAAGTCCTTATCATGGTCAGGGCGACTATACTCGTAAGGCCCGCGATAAACCGCGATATCGAAGGTGAAGTTTCCGTGTCCCGGAGGAGTCGGAGTGGCCCACTCAAGCGTCGTGGCATCCCAAGGGTTATCACTCGTAACCTTCTTACCCCAGAAGTAGCTGATGATCATATTGAGGAGGAAAGGAATTTGGAAAATAGCGAGAGCGATGGCCGCTCCGGTCATGACCTCGTTGAGCGAAATATTATCAGCCACGGTTTGACCGAAGACGTTCACCCCATCAGAGGCTTTCTCAATGTAACCCTCACCTCCGTTATACCAACGACGGTGGAAACCTGCCATTCCCTGCGTGAGCATGGGGAAGAAGAGAAGGTTCATGCAGACCAAGGAGGGCCAGAAGTGCAAGTGACCGAGAAAGTTGTCCATAAAACGCCCCGTCATCTTAGGATACCAATGATACACTCCAGCGAAGAGGCCGAAGAGAATACCGGGCGCCACCACATAGTGGAAGTGACCGATCACGTAATAGGTATCGTGAAGGTGAAGGTCCGCGAGGTTGAAGGCGAGCGGAAGGCCAGTCAGACCGCCGATTCCAAACATTGGAAGGAAGGCTGCGGCCCAGATCATGGGCATCGTGAAGCGGATCGAGCCACCCCAGAGTGAAATGATCAAAGAGGTGAGTAGAATCACCGAGGGCACCGAGATCAGAACGGTGGTGGTTTGGAAGAAGGTCGAGATGACCGGCCCCATTCCGGTAAGATACATGTGGTGAGCCCAAACGATGAAAGAAAGGAAACCGAGAACAATGACGCCCCAGACCATCGGCTTATATCCCCAAAGCGGCTTACGAGTGTTACAAGGAATGATCTCAGCAACACAGGCAATCGCCGGAAGAAGGAGAACATACACCTCAGGGTGACCGAGGAACCAGAAAAGGTGTTGGAAAAGAAGTGGGCTACCAGAACCGGAGAGATCCAAGGCCACATCATCAGCCGCCGAGTAGAGTCCAGTCGGCATGAAGAAACTCGAGCCGACCATGCGGTCCATCAGCTGCATGATGCCAGCCGCCTCGAGCGGTGGGAAAGCGAGGAGAAGGAGAAAACCAGTCACCAACATCGCCCAAACGAAGAACGGGAGACGCATCCAAGTGAGGCCTTTAGCACGAAGCTGAATAATGGTGGTGATGAAGTTCACCGAGCCAAGAAGTGAGGAAGTAATGAGGAGGACCAGACCGATCAGCCACTGCGTTTGTCCCGCGAGGAGCTGATTCACGATTTGTCGATCCGCGTAACCCGCCAGCGGCGAATAGTTCGTCCAGCCAGACTTTGCCGCGCCGGACTCCATGAAGAAACTCATGCACATCACGATTCCACCAGCGAGATAGACCCAGAAACTGGCCATGTTGAGCTTCGGGAAGGCCATATCGGGAGCACCGATTTGAAGCGGAGTGACATAGTTACCAAAAGCGGCGAAACCGAGCGGCACCACTCCGAGGAAAACCATGATCGTTCCGTGCATCGCTCCGAACATGTTATAAGTCTCACCGGTGACCTTTCCGTCATCCAACCAACGGCCCTTCCAGCCGTCTGTGAAGATCCAGCTTAAATAGCCAGGGAGCGGCTCATGAGGATAAGCGATGCTCCAACGCATCACGATCATTAGAAAGAAGCCGAACAGCAGGAAAGCTCCCGCAGCGAGGCCATACTGGATTCCGATCGTTTTATGATCTGTGGAGAAGAGATATTTCTTCCAAAATGGAAGCTCGTGATGGTGATCGTGGGAGTCCGCACTCATGGTCTTTGTCAATGGTCGGTTAAAGGATTATTCGGCAGCTGGGATGGGCTCCCAAGTTTCTGGATCGAGAAGGGTATCTGGAGCTAAATTGTCACCGGGAAGCATTTTGTCGTGATTTTTCTTCAACTCTTCTGCGGTGGTCGGCATTCCACCACGTGCCTTAGAAATCTTGAGCGCCTCTTCTGCCATTTCAGGAGTCACGAGGCTCGCATTATTCCCCCACGAGGTGCGGATGTAGGTCATGACTGCCGCCAACTCCTTAGGGCCGAAGTTGGCTCCAATCGCTGCCATATTTCCGTTATAGGTCGTTCCCGCCACTTCGATGGGGCCGCCCACTCCATTATGAATAATCATGGCCAACTTTTCGGTGTTTCCGGTGACCCACTCGGAGCCTGCAAGAGGTGGGAACTCGCCCCCGCCCATCCCGCTTGACTGGTGGCAGGAGGCACAGGCCGCGTATTGTTTTTGCCCCTCTTTTTGGAGAAGTGCGAGAGCTGGAATAGGCTGAAGTGGCACTTCTTCTTTGACCGGAGATTTTCCGCGGACGTATCCATCCTTCACCAATTCATTGTATCCGAAGAAAGATCCGCCCTGCCCCATCACGGCACCGCCAACAAGGACGACGATTCCAGAGACTAAAATGAGCCAAAGAGAGACCGCTTCCATGCCATTTTCACGGAGCGATTTCTCGCGCCCGACGGCTGGGGGAGCATCTTTAATTGCAGCGTGAGCTTCCGAGACATTGATGGTCTCGTTGAGATCGGGTCGCAAGTCGTGCTTAGATTCAGAAGTCGCCATGAACTTATTCTACTACGGTAGCCTGGGGATTATGATTGAGGATCTCGGGCAAGGGTTGGCCGAGAGTGTCCTTTTTGAGTGAAATCAGATAGCTGGCCAACTGGCGGGCGCGATCCTTCGGGCGAACGCCCTTTCCTTCTTCAGTGTCTACGGCGAGGAATCCCCCGCCCGCTCCGTTAAGAGCGACCAGCTCGAAGAGGCTCGTCTTAGAAGGACAGCTCGATCGCTCTGGAAGATCCTGCGAACCCACGCGGTAATTGCGGACTCCACGAGGATTGTAAAGATGCTGGAGCACCCAGTCCTCCGGAGTGAGCTCGCTTCCTTTTAAATTTTGCTCCAAACGGCGTCCGAGGTTTGCCAAATCTGGGCCGACACGACTCTGACCAAGGTGTGCTACTTTCTCACCCTCGAAGTCCATCGCAAGAGTCTCGCGGCGAGTGTCAGCATTGTCCGCAGTCTTACGGAGGCCTGCCCATTCATCACGGAAAACGTCGTTTCCAGCATAAGTGGGACGGATCAGCTGAGTGTGACATTGATAGCAACCCTCTTGACCGTAAATGATCGAGCCCTCCGTGACACGCCCATCGCGCTTTGGAATGAAGACCCCAGAGACAGCCGCCCCTTCTTCATACTTAATTGGCTCCAGCGAGCGCATCTTGGAAAACGGAAGCACGACGGCTACGAGCCAAGGAAAGCCAAAGCTAGCGAGCAAGCCGAAGATAAATGCTTTAAAAGTCATGATTCAAAAAAAATGGGGTGGCAATTAAGCAGAAGCGGATCCGATGTTGTCAATTTCCCCCTCGGGGCCGTGCGGACTCTCCGCATGGTGACCCTTGAGAAGGGTGGGATGAGAAGAGCGACGCCCCAAGCGGGCCCACATCAAAAGAAGGTGAAGACAGAAGAAAAGATTCGCGAATAAGAGGAAGGCCCAAGCGAGTGTCACTCCCCAACCATACTGGCTAGCGCGCTCCGCCATCGTTGCGAAAGGCTGAGCGACGTCTTCGATCCCCTGCCCTTGCGTGACCCCACCCACCACGGCACAAATCACGATGGAAGCGACGCCATAAAGTGAGAGAAAGAAGTGCCACGAAATGAAGCGACGGGACAGCCACTCACGACGCGTGATGCGGGGAACAATGAAGTAAATCGCTCCGAAGGCACATAGGGAAAACACTCCGTAGAGGCCGAGGATATCTAAACCGTATCCTGAGTAGCTGAACTGAGTCATCTTCATCGCGGGCACCGTGTGAAGGACAAAGGAGAGCACTCCGTAGGCTACGAAAAGAACGACCCCGCTGCTGGTGAAGCGCAGCGATGGACTTTCGGCAACGATCTCACCATGCCCGTAAACTGTTTGGAGAATGTTAATCCCGACCGAAATAGCGGGGATCAATATCAAGACCATGGCGGCTGCTCCAGCATAAGGAAGGAACTGTGGGATCGGAGCTCCGAAGAGCTTCTGCATCCCCGCCCAAGGACCAAGGAAGGCTAAGGCCCAAAAGCCAAAGAGTGCCAGATTGTAGCTGTAAACCGGACGGCCCGTCACCTTTGGCGCGAGGTAGTAAGCGCTCGCTAAAGCAGTCGGCAAGAAGAACAGCAGGAAGAGCGCACTCTTAAACCAAGCGGCAATCGCGGAAGCCATGACAGGATGACCATCGAAAACAAAAACGAAGAGAAAAGCGGTGACCGCGATCCACGGGAACCAAAGAAGCCCAGCGAGGAGATACCATTGACTCACGTAAACATGACCGGCATCGCGAACCTGAAACTGCACAAGCGACCAAATGGTAATGGCCAAGTAGCAAAGAATCAAAAGCGGCCAAATGAAACCGGGAAACTCCATGTAGGCGATCCCAGAGCCATTTCCGGTCAAAATACACACGAGGCCGATGAAAACGAAAAGGTTCCAAAGATGGCCAACCGCGAGAATCGTGCCGGCATTGGTGCATTCCTTGCGAGAAAGGCGAGCCATGAGCCAGATGATGATTCCAAAGGCCGCTTGTGCGCCCCAACCATAGATGAGAGCGCTCATGTGAGCCCCATCTACCCGCCCAGCATCAAGAAAGGAAAAACAGCTCAAGAACTCAGGGGAATGCTTCTTCGCAGAAGCCACCAGCCCGAGGACGATCGCGAGTGCGAGCCAAACGGCTCCGCTTGTGAAGAAAAACATCACTGGGTGACGCAGTGAGCGATCGATCGAAGCACGCAAAGCGACGTCGTTTGATTCAGCAGTGGAAGTGGTCTCAGCCATGAGAAAAAGTGGTTTAAAAGCCTCGTGGAAGCTTA
This sequence comes from uncultured Verrucomicrobiales bacterium, assembly GCA_937944055.1. GTDB lineage: Bacteria > Verrucomicrobiota > Verrucomicrobiia > Verrucomicrobiales > Akkermansiaceae > SW10. The sequence goes on from CALDZJ010000003.1 coordinate 48,382, forward strand.
CTCGGAAGCGGGTTCAGGTTCTGCTGGTGCCTTCGCAGCCGGCTTTGGGACGGCCACTTTACCAGGAGTGGGTTTGGAAGCGATCAGCGAGGCGGCGCTCGCCTGAAAGGCCTCGTCTAAAGCATCTTGATTTAAATTTTTATCCTGAGCGTTATCGACCTCAGCACGCAGCGCGCGGCGATCCTCAGCGGCTGCTTCCATCGCGGAATCAACTCGCGCATGAGTAATCGGACGGAGAATGATGCAAGCGATGCCAAAGGCAGTCACAAGAAGGAGGGCCACCCAGAAGGCGGTGAATCGCTTGAGAGGATTGTCGCGAGTGTGATCCATGACGTTTAGTTATGAAGGTTAGCGGACTCGAGGATGCGAGGATCGCGGTGAGGATAAAGGGCTGCCGAGGTGAGGTTGCGCAGGTAGAAGAAAAGGAAGCCGGAAACGGCGATGACGAGAGCAAGAATATCTCCCACCCAAGATCCACCGAGCCAGAGCTGTGGAACATGATCCACCACGAGACCAACCGAAGGCCCACGCTCAGGAATGATCATATGGTAAACATCAACCACATGCATAAAGAGAATGTAGCAGCAGAGGCCGATCATGAACTTCTGATTCTTCTTCACGTCTGAGCGAAGGAGCGCAAGGAACGGAAGCGCAAAGTGCATGAAGACGAGCGAAAGACTGACAAGATTCCAGTTCTCAGTGTTCCGCAGGAGGAAGTAACGAGTCTCCTCCGTGATATTGGCATACCAGATGAGGAAGAATTGAGAGAAAGAAACATAAGCCCAGAAAACGGTGAAGGCGAAGCAGAGCTTACCCATGATGTGGTAGTGCTCTTGGGTGACGACATTTTTCAAGTAACCCGCACGCTGGAGGAAAATTCCGGTAAGGATGAGAACCGCCATCGAGTTGAGGGCCGATCCCGCGAAGATGTAAACTCCGAACATGGTGGAGAACCATGAGAAATCGAGAGCCATCACGAGATCGAGCGCGAGGAAAGTCAAAGTGACGCCAAAGACAATCATACTCCAAGAAGAATGCTTACGAGCGGCGAAGAGATTATCAGTGCCGGGATTATTGTCAGTGTCCTGCGCGATTGAGAACTTACGGACCAGCCAGATGAAGAACCCAAGGCCGATGAAATAGGTGAAGAAACGAGCAAGCCAGAAACCGGGATTGAGGTAAAAGACCTTGGCAGCGAGGAGGTGATCGTGAGTATTACTACTGTGGAATAAGGCATCCTTCGCACTCATTTCTGGGTGGGCCTTTACCGCGGCATCGTAAGAGGTCATCCACTCCCAGAGATACTGCTGCACTCCGGGGAAAAGGAAGGGAATGCAGAAGATGAAAAGAAAAGGAAAGACGAAGCCGAGATTCTCCATCATCCGGCGAACTGAGGTCCCCCACCCTGAGTTGGAAAGGTTATGAAGGAAGGTCCAAAAGCAACCGCCGAGCGCGAGAGTCAGGATAAAGAAGACGGCAAAGAGCCATGAGAAAGCGTAGGAACCATGCGCGCTACCACTTCCCACAAGAAGATAAATGATGCTCGCAAGGAGACCAACCCCACCGATGATGCCGGAGAGAAACTGAATTTTCGCAATTTTGCTTTTTTCCAGATGCTCCCCGTTACTTGGGATGTCTTTTGATGTCACTTGATGTGCCATGTCGTGATGAGTCAGATGAAAGAGAAGTTATTTGGCAGAAGCCTGAAGAGCGCGAAGGTAAGCCACAATGGCCCAGCGGTCGCGCACGGGAATGTTGTGCTTATAGGCACCCATGCTGCCCTTACCATTCGTAATGATGTCATAGATGAGACCATCCGGATGGGTTGCGGGGAGAGTCGTTAAAAGAGTGGGCACCGTAATGATGGGATCAGCTTTCGCGAAGTAGGCAGCGACGACGCCTTTGCCATTCCCAGATTTGCCGTGGCAGATCGCGCAGTGGACATTGAACATGTCTTTTCCGCGAGCAAGGAGGCCGACAGAGTCCGACTCATTCTCGAGGCCAAGCTCCTCGGGCATTCCATTTCCGAACGAGCCGCTGAGCTTCCCATCGAAGTAATATCCAGCCCGACCAACTCCAAATTCAAGTGGCATGACACCACTATCGGCATTCTTAGGAACGGTGCCTAGAACCGGACGGCGGGAGCCCATTCCATCGGCGAAGAAACTATTCGCGGACTGAGCCTTCACCTTATCTTGGTGATCCATATCGGGGAACACCTCAATAGGCGCCTTCGAGAACTTATCACCACGGAAGCCGAAGACACCGACGACGAGGACGGCAAGGGCGATGAGAGTGAGGAAAAAATATTTCATGGTTTACTCAGAGTCGTCCTCCACAAGTTCGATGTTATCCCCGCCGATTTCATCGAGGAGTGATTTAGTCGCTTCGGCCGAGAACTTCGCGTCGCGTGCCTCGATCGCGATGAAGAACTTATCGTCCGTCACGCGGGAGAATTGCTTACTCGCAAAAATCGGGTGGTTCCAACGAGGCAGTCCCATCAGCGCTAGCAATCCGAAGAGAACTGTGAAGCCCGAGAAAAGAATGGTGAGCTCAAACATCACCGGGAAGAAAGCCGCGGTGGTGAAAATGTTCGCGGGTTTGCCTTGCACGATCGTTGGGTAAAGACCGACCTGCGTGGTGTAAGCGAGAGTGATCGCAGTCAAAAAACCCGTCACTCCACCAATGAAGACGAAGTAAGGAAGAATGGAGCGTTTAATCCCCATCGCATCATCAAGACCGTGGATCGGATACGGTGAGTAGCAATCCCACTTCTTAAATCCGGCATCGCGGACCTTCTCGGCAGCTTTATAGAGCTGCGAAGCATTTTTAAATTCGGCTAAGTAGCCGTAAACTCTGCGGACCTTCGTGCTCATGCCTTTTCCGTCTTAGGGGTTGCTTCCTCAAGGCCAGCCTCCTTGGCGGCACCTTCAGGGTTTTCGTGAATTTCGTATTGGTAGGCCTCGATCAACTCGATGCCATCGTCAGGATGTGCTTTCTTATCCTCATCGTGAGCATCGCTCTCTTTGAGGGTCCATTTCACCTCAGCAATGTTGATGCAGGGTAAGAAGCGGAGGAAGAGGAGGAAGAGGGCAAGGAACATGCCGATCGTTCCGACAAAGGTCAGAACATCCACCCCACTCGGGCTGTAAGTTTTCCAATCACCAGGGAGCCACATGCGGGCCAAGGTGGTGACAATGATCACGAAGCGCTCGAACCACATTCCGATGTTCACACACATCGCGACGGCCATCACGACCCAGAGGTTTTCACGCATCTTCTTGAACCAGAAGATCTGCGGAGAAAGAACGTTGCAGCCCATCATGGCGTAGTAAGCCCACCAATAGGGCCCATCGATCCGGAAGAGGAAGGCCGCGCCCTCATACTTCGCACCCGAGTAGAAGGCGATAAAGAGCTCCATCAAGTATGCATATCCCACGATCGTTCCGGTCAAGAGGATGATCTTGGCCATGTTATCGATGTGCTTCATCGTGATCATGTCGTGCAGACCGTAAAGGGCCCGCGCAGGAATCATGATGGTGAGAACCATGGCGAAACCACCGAAGATCGCGCCCGCCACAAAGTAAGGTGGGAAGATCGTGGTGTGCCATCCGGGAACCACGGAGGTGGCGAAGTCAAAAGAAACCACCGAGTGCACCGAAAGCACGAGCGGAGTCGAAAGCGCAGCGAGAAGAAGGTAAGCCATCTCGTAGTGACTCCATTGGCGATTACCGCCACGCCAGCCGAGGGCAAAAATGCCATACATAAACTTCCGGATGCCAGGCTTACAACGATCACGAATCGTCGCGAGGTCAGGAACCATTCCGAGGAACCAGAAGATGAGAGAAACGGTGAAGTAGGTCGAAACCGCGAAGACGTCCCAAAGGAGTGGCGACTTGAAGTTTTGCCAGATCGCGTTTGAGTTCGGGATCGGCGCGAGGAACCAAGCCATCCAAACTCGACCCACGTGGAAGGCGGGGAAAATACCCGCGCACATCACCGCGAAGATCGTCATGGCTTCGGCCGCTCGGTTAATCGAGGTCCGCCAGTTCTGGCGCGTGAGGAAAAGAATCGCAGAAATGAGCGTTCCAGCGTGGCCAATACCAATCCAGAAAACGAAGTTCACGATGGGCCATCCCCACATCACGCGGTTCGTGTTTCCCCAGACTCCGACACCGGTCGAAACGAGGTAGGTCAGTCCCCCCACCACACCCACGAGGGCGATAATTGCGGAAGGAATGAAGAGGATCCACCAGAGGAAAGGCTGACGCCCTTCAACCACCCCGCAAATACGCTCGGTGATCCAGTGGTAGGAACGGTTATTGAGAATCAACTTCTCGCGCTCAAGCACGGGAATTTTCACCCTTGAAGAGGCGTTCTCAGACTGTGTGGTCGCTTCGGACATAGGTTCAGTCGCAGGAAAGGTTTAGTGAATGTTGATGGTGGCCTGTCCGAGGTATTTGGAATCAGGCATGTCAGGATTCGGATTCTTCACACGGGCGAGGTAGCTCGTGCGCGGACGGGTATTGATATACTGGAGGAGATCGTAGTTGCGCGGGCTGCCCGGCACTTCTTCGTAGTCATCTCCTTTGATGATTTTGACGGAGTCGAGAACATTGCCTTTGGCGCGGACCACCTTCGAGTCGTTCTCGAGGAGGTTACCGAAGGAAATGGCGCTCGTCGGACAGGCGTCCTGACAGGCCGTTTTGACACTGTCTTTCTTAACGCGAAGGTCTGCAATGCGGTCGACTTTGACCTCGTAAGACTTCTTACCTGACGAGTAGGTATTGACCTTCACTTGCTGCTTCTGCTTGATCTTAGCGGACTCAAGACGCTGCACGCAGTAGGTGCATTTCTCCATGACTCCGCGCATCCGCACCGTGACGTTCGGGTTGCGCTGGAGTGAAGGGGCCTCGCCCACCTGCTTCTCGCCAAGGGGACCTTTGTAAAGATTGCCCTTAATGAGTGGGTTGCGCTTGTTGTAGTCGAAGAAATTGAAGCGGCGTGCCTTGTAGGGGCAGTTGTTCGCGCAGTAACGAGTTCCGATGCAGCGGTTGTAAGCCATCGAGTTGAGGCCTTCCTCGGTGTGAACGGTCGCGTTGACCGGACAAACGGTTTCGCAAGGAGCCATTTCGCATTGCACACAAGCAACAGGCTGGGGAATGGACTCAGGATTCTGAGTGACCCAAGCGGGGTTCTCGATCTTGTTGCCAGACTCGTCTTTCACCTTATGGCCACCCTCGTATTTATACTCTTGGGAAGCAAAGTAGCGGTCCATGCGGATCCAGTGCATCTCGCGGCCCATCGCAACTTGGTCCTTGCCGACAACGGGGATGTTGTTCTCAGCCTGACAGGCGACGAGACACGCATTACACCCGGTGCAGGTGTTGAGATCGATCGCCATGCCCCACTGGTGGACTTCGTCAGCGAGGTGAGTCTTGGCAGCAAGCTCAGTCTTCGACCAATTGTCACTGCCCTCGGGCTTATAAAGAGAAATGTTAGGAGGAGCATGGGAATCCATCCCCTGCTTTTTAACCTTCTTCTTCTGCTCAGCGAAGGTCCCCTTTCCTTTCAAGGTATCTGTCGAAATCTCGCGAGCAATCGCACGACCATACATCGAGTTGTGCTCTTGCGTAAGAGCGACAGGGTAATCTTCATCGGTGGTCTCAATCTTTGCACCCGTGGCAAAGTAAGGAGTTTCTAAAGTGCGGAGATGGTAAGCATTGAAGCCGGTATTTTTACCAACGTGCCCCACCGCAGGAGTCTTTTGATCGAAGGCGACGGAGCCCGCACGCTCATCATCGGCCGCTTGACCGTAACCCACTGGAAGAGTGATGGCATTGTCGGCGTGACCGTAAGCAATGAGAACTGGAACCTTAAGCTCACGTTCATTCACCTTAAGGAGGATCATTGGTGAATGATTCCCCTCCCCTTCTCCGGTTTCGTAGCGCTTAGAAACTTTTACCTTTCCGCCGACTTTCATCAGCGGAGTGTTTGGCTCGAGGGAAACAACGCGCTCGTAGATCCCCAGGTCTTTTGCGGTTTGAGGAGAAATTTGGGCTGCATTGTCCCAAGTCAGCTTCGTGATGGGATCGGGCGATTCCTGAAGCCAAGCGTTATCGATGAAGCGGCCGTCAAGAATGGATGCATCGGTAGCGAAAACGACTTCGAGGTTTTCGATGCTTGGAGCTGGGCTTGCGGTGAAGGTCGGAGAACCGGCATCGAGTTGTCCCGCGGAGTATGAGGTGTCAGCTGCGAAGCCTTCCATCAAAGCCACACGCCATGATTCATCGTCAGATTTTCCAGTGATCTCAGCGAAGGTTGTTTTGACCTCGCCCATTGCAGGGAAGAATTCCCCTTTTGCGAAATTACCGCCCCCGAGGACGTGGAGGAAATCAATCTCCGTAATGCCACCGTAAAGCGGCAAGATAAGAGGCTGGATAAGAGAAAGAACCCCAGTCTCACTGCGCGCATCGCTCCAGCTTTCGAGGTAGTGTGCCGCGGGAACATGCCAATCACAGGCCCATGAAGTGGCATCATTACGCAGCCCCCAGTGAATGGAGACCTCGGCCTTATCGAGCGCAGCGGCGAAGCCATCCGCATCGAAGACTGGATTCGAAGGCGTCATGAAGATGACATTTTTAACCTCGCCGCTTTCGAGCTTCGCAGTGAGATCAGCGAGCGATCCATATTGCCCAAGATCAGTCTTGACCGGCTTAATCGCGGTCGATTTCAACTTCGCGTTAATGGCAGCCGCGAATTGCTTCACTTCCTTGCTCTGGCGAGAACCAGCGAGGACGAGCGCATTGGCTCCAGCCTTTTCGAGATCGGCTTTGCAAGCCTCGACCCACTCCTTGAAAGTCTTGGCAGCGTCATCGGCACCTGGGAAGAAGGCTTCCTTATCTTCAGCAGAAGCATCTGCTCCCCCTAGTCCAAAAGCTTGCGCGATCGCTGCTGCAACAACCGCAACCCGGCTTGGAGCAACTCGCAAACGGTGATCCGCAAGACCACCGGTGAGGCTGAACTGAGTCTCGACCTGATAGAGGCGGTTCATCTTGTCCGCATCGACGTCGTCCTTCTGGTCATACTCGGCATTGCCGCCCTGACGCTTCTTCGAATACTCGCGGCTATTGCCAACGGGATCGGTCGAGAGGAAATCGCAGTCCAAAGACAGGATACGGGATGCCTTAGAAAAATCGACTAAGTGAGAGATGCCTTTTTGAAGAGGCTCACCAGAAACGGCTTCGTAAGAAATCAAAGTGGCACCTTTACCAGCGAGACCCTTTGCGAGGCGATTGCGAGTGGGTGAATCATCTTCACCAAAAACCAGCGCGGTCTTGGAAAGATCGAGAGCGGCCAGCGCCTCCTTGAGCTCGCTTTGGGTAGCCTCTTTGCCAGCCTTAAGAATCTTTTGAGAACGTGAAGGCGAGTAGAGATCCAGTACCGAGGCCTGAGTCTGCGCGCAAGTTCCAGCGGAATCAGGATGATCTGGATTGGGCTCCAATTTGGTAGGACGCCCCTCGTGAGTGGTCACCACGAGAGGAACGGCACCGCCAGCCACAGGACGAGTGCTCGCGTAGAAAAGAGGCTTCCCGGGAATGATCCATTCCGGTGCCTTCTTATAAGGGACGATATAACTCTCTGGACGGCGGCAAGAAACTAAGCCCAAGCCCGCCAAAGCAGTCGAAGCTCCCATGAGCTTCGTAAAATTACGGCGCGAGACTCCTTGCTCTTCCTCGGTCAAGGCATCCCCCTGCGGGAACTCTCGCTCAAGAACATTACGGAAGCTTTTGGAGCCTTCTTTTTCTCCCACACTACGCCAAGCAGTGGTGGCTTCTTCTCCGCTAGGAGTGACGGGTGGATTCCAGACGCGTTTGCTCATCTTAGACAGGTAAAATTAACGGTGACAAGTCGCACAGGACTCTTTGGGTTGAACACCCCAGTGGGCGCGGAGGAACTTTCCAAACTGCTCAGGCTCAGTGATCTGCTCACCTTTCCCAACGATTAGCCCCTCGCTGTCAATGACAGCATTCTCTTTCAAATACTCAATCGGATCGTAGTCCAAATTATAGACCTCCTCGAGAGGACGAAGGTGCTTTTCAGGAGCACGGTGGCAATCGAGACACCAGCCCATGGAGTGGCTCTCCGCATGGTGGACCTTTTCCATATTTTGCACGTCACCGTGGCAACTGATGCAGGAAATTCCGCGGTTCAAGTGAGCGGAGTGGTTAAAATAGACATAATCAGGCGCCTTGTGTACCCGCACCCACTGAATCGGCTCACCTTTCAGGAGATTCCCCGCCGAGTCCTTGAGCGGGACATGATTCTCATCGACCGCCATCGCCGAGCGTAGCCCAGCCAACTTTGGAGAACCCTTCTTCACATGCTCGTGACAATTCCAACACGTATTCGCAGAAGGAACATTCGCATGGCCAGAATGCTCTACAAAGCTATGACAATAGCGACAATCCATCCCATTCTGCCCCACGTGGATACTATGGTCGAAGTGAATAGGCTGAGTCGGCTGATAACCCACTCGCTGAGCCTCGGGCGTTGCGTAGTAAGTGATACCAGCCACTACGCCAGCACCAAGTGCACCAAGACAAACCGCTACTTTCAGCGGCAGTAAGTTTGTCCAACGGGGAAAAAAGTTTGCCATCGCTGGGGCGCTTTTAGGAGCTTGTGAAAAATTTCACAAGCGGAATTTGTGAAAAATTTCACAAGCCTTCCAAAGCCTCACCCCACAAGGACTTCTCTCCCGAAACGACAAAAAATTTTAGCAGCGATTCCCCACAAAAATCACCACGCATTTCATTTCTTAGGAAGAGCAATTTCCAAAGGCACACTCTTGCGCTCTTCTCGTTCAGGATTATCATCCTCCCCCGCTTCATCCTCCACCTCAGGCATCGTCACCGCAAGACAGAGCAAATGATACTGATGCTGCATCACCGCTGGAAAGGAAACACGCCCAGGCTCCTTGATATTCTCACGTAAAATCTTCGCCGATAAGCTAGAGACCATCTCCGTCCCCACCCGCGCCGCCAACTCCATTCCCACCAAACGAGCGCCCAGCTTCCCCGTCCCCTCAATCAGATCGCTCGTCACCTTCTTCCCCTGCAAGGCAATAGAACTCCGAGCCGAGACAATATCGCCATGCTTATCAAAAGTCACATTCAGACTCGAATGATCATCTGCCGAAAACACCCCTCGAAGATGATCAATCCTCATTGAAACAAAGATCCCCCCAGTCGGAGTCGGGCTCACCTCCGGCTTCCAACAACGATAAGTCGACCCAGACACCTCGAACTTCGCAGCCTTCCCGCCCTTATCCTTCCAGCCTCCCATCGCCTTCCCCATCTCTTCCACCTGCACCTCCGGGGCCGCGGAAGCCAAGGAAGCCAGAGAAGTCCAAAAACATACGATCAAAAAAACTAAGCGAGTCATCATTTAAAGTGTGAGAACTAATACGGGACTTTTTTACGATTTATTCATCTTCTTGCCAACTTTCCACTTGCACCGCCCCCCCCAAGGCTTAACTTTATGGAAGCAATAAGAAAAATTCTCATTGCTACGCAGATAATCCAGATAAGGGTAGAGGTCCGATTCCTCTGCCCTTATTTATTGGAACCAGAATGGAGAAAGGAAGGACTTAGGCCACGCCCAGGACTAGGCTACGTCCATCACCAACACCTTCTCCCACCACTCCTTAAAGCGCGCAATGAAAGCATCGTGCCGCTCGTCACCCTCCTGGTAGCGATCGTGATCCTCCATCGAGGCGAACTTCAGAGAAATCGCATAGTGAAACGAATGATCAGTGACAGGGCGCTCCGTCGTAGCGGCAGGCACCCCCCAATGTGAGGACGCAATATTAGGAGACTCGCAAAGCTCACGCAGCCCCTCCTCAAAACGCGCACGACTTTCCTGCTCGTCTCGCTCCGATTTCAGCCAAAAATAAACATGATGCTCCATCAGCCCTTGCTAGCGCCTAGCCTCAGAGCAAGCAAGAAAAACCCAAAAGCCCCAAAAGCCCCAAAGTCACGACACAGAGCCACAACACTTCAAGCCCACTGCCCAACTCTCAAGGGGGTCACTCCACGCTCTCCGAACACCAACGCACGAGCGGAGGCGCGATGTCTGTCGGGAGGAAGCGACCGCAGACAGCGTGCCGCAGATAGAATGAGAAGGTAGTTGAGGCCGTGCCAGCGGTCTGTGGTAATCCTGCTCGTCTTATGAAAAACAAAACAGTTCAGAACGTAATCGGCATCGACCTCGGAGATAAGAAACACGCTGTCTGCGTCATCGACAAGGACGGAACGATTCTCAAAGAATTTTCGATCCGAAATCAATTCAACGATCTTTCGAAAATGGTCCGAGATTTTCCTGGTGTCAGGGTTGCGATGGAAGTTGGAACCCATAGTCCGTGGATCAGCAGGTACCTTACTAACGAGGGTATGGAAGTCATTGTCGCCAATGCTCGAAAACTCCGCGCAATCTATACCAATGATCGCAAATGTGACGAACTCGATGCTCGTATACTTGCCAAATTCGCCCGTATCGACCCCGAGTTACTCCATCCCATTACTCACCGATCCGAACAGGCTCAGCGCGATGCCCTGGCAATTTCACTTCGAGACACTCTCGTGCGTCAACGGGTCAACATGATCAACTCCGTGAGGTTTTCTCTGAAGTCTCTTGGGATCCGATTACCCTCTCCGAGTTGCAGCGCGTTTGCCAAACAAGCTCGCTCTTTTCTTCAAGATTATCCTGAACTGCTTCCTGCCATTGAGCCTTTGCTTTGTTCTCTTAATGAACTCACCGATCAGATCAAACACTATGACAAAGCTATTCTCAATATCGCCAAGACTCAATATCCACAGGCTTTGAAGCTCCAGCAAATCACCGGTATTGGGCCCATCACTTCGCTAAGTTTTATCCTAACTATTGAAGATCCAAGCCGCTTTAAAGATCCGCGTGACATCGGCGCTTACCTTGGTCTGATTCCCCGTCGTGACCAGTCTGGAGACACCGACAAACAACTCCCTATCAGCAAGACTGGAAACAAACACCTACGACAACTTCTAGTGCAGTCCGCCCAATACATTCTTGGCCACTGGGGGCCGGATTGCGACCTTCGTCGACACGGTCTCAAGATCGCCGCACGCGGTGGGAAGGCGGCTAAGAGAAAAGCCCTGATTGCCATCGCACGTAAACTCGCCGTGCTCATGCTGGTAATGTGGCAGAACCAGAGCGACTACCAGCCTCTGCGTTATCCAGAGCGAAACGCCGCATAATCACAGATCCTTTCGCCTCAGATACGACATGAACAACTCTATTTCGACTTTCCAGGATGACTGCGAGCGACCGCTGGCACTTCGAGTGCGTGCCGCAGATGGCAGCATCCTGATCTTTTTCTAACAGCCCAACGAAAAAGCGGAATCAATCGTGCATCGGGGTCCATGAAACACCCCATTTAGAATGCGTATGGAAGCAAGATTCCGTTGTTCAGCTCCTCAACTTCAAACACCAAACTCATCACCACCGAAATGAATTTCGATTTCTAATTTGACTAACCTTCTCATGGAAGCGG
>CALDZJ010000004.1 GCA_937944055.1 uncultured Verrucomicrobiales bacterium
ATCATCAGTGAAGTGCAGCCAGATGAAGTTTATAACTTAGGCGCTCAATCGCATGTTGCGGTTTCTTTTGAATCGCCAGAATACACAGCGGATGTTGATGCGATCGGCACCCTCCGTCTGCTAGAGGCCATTCGCTTCCTAGGGTTGGAAAAAAAGACCCGTTTCTACCAAGCCTCGACCTCGGAACTCTACGGCGAGGTTCAAGAAATTCCGCAGAAGGAGACGACTCCCTTTTATCCTCGCAGCCCCTATGCAGCCGCTAAGATGTATGCCTATTGGATCACGGTAAACTACCGAGAGTCCTATGGCATGTATGCTTGTAACGGGATTCTCTTTAATCACGAGTCACCTCGTCGTGGTGAGACCTTCGTGACTCGGAAAATCACCCGTGCCATTGCTAATATTTCTCAAGGTCTTGAGAAATGCCTCTTCCTCGGTAACATGGACGCCTTGCGGGACTGGGGCCATGCGAAAGATTACGTGCGCATGCAGTGGATGATGCTCCAGCAGGACACGGCAGAGGACTTTGTCATCGCAACCGGAAAGCAAATTTCCGTGCGTGAGTTCGTCACCCTCTCCGCAAAAGAAGCGGGCATCGAGTTAGAGTTTTCAGGCGAAGGTGTGGAAGAACTCGCCACCGTCAAATCCGTGGATCAAGAGAAATCACCCGCCGTGAATGTGGGCGATGTCATCGTGAAAGTTGATCCTCGTTACTTCCGCCCCGCTGAGGTGGAAACACTCCTCGGTGACCCTTCTAAAGCGAAGGAAAAACTCGGCTGGACTCCCGAAATCACCGTCGAAGAAATGTGCTCCGAAATGGTGGCCCATGACCTCGAGAAGGCGAAGCAACACGCCCTCTTGAAAAAGCATGGCCATAAGGTCTCCGTAGCAACCGAAGGCTAAACAATCTTGGAAAATTCCCTGAAAACTAAGCCCGTCATAGGCTTTCCGGTGGCCGTCACTAATTACGTGGAGGCCGCCGCTTGGTGCCGTGAGCGAGCGATGCTCGGAGATCGACCCTACGCAGTGAGCGCGGCAAATACCCACCTTCTTTCCCACGCTCGGCATGACCAAGCCTATGGGGCAGTGATGAGGAAATTTGACCTAATTTGCCCCGATGGCATGCCTCTTGTCTGGTCGCTCAATGCACAACTTGCTGACCCTGAAAAACTGAGCGATCGGGTCTATGGCCCCTCGCTGATGTTAGAGATCTTAAAAGCCACTGAAGGCCAAGCGGATCACGCTCACTTCTTCCTTGGTGGGTCCCAAAACACCCTCGATAAGCTCCAGAAAAGATTTTCAAAAAACCACCTCGCCGGAGTTTATTCTCCTCCATTTGGCACCTGGCCGGATGGAGAACACGAGAAAATAAAAACACTCATTCGCGAGTCAGGCGCAAAGTATGTTTGGGTGGGGCTGGGCTGCCCAAAGCAAGAAACATGGATTGCCGAGCATCTTCAGTCCCTTCCCCCAGCGATCTATTTCGGGATTGGAGCCGCCTTCGCCTTCCATGCCGGAGAAGTCAAACAAGCCCCCCGCTTTATTCAAAAATTAGGACTGGAATGGCTCTACCGCTTATGCGCTGAGCCGCGGAGGCTCTTTAAGCGCTACGCCGTTCACAATAGCCTCTTCCTTTATTACTCGGTGAAAGACCATGTCTCAGGATAATATCCATACACAGTTTCATCGCTTCGTTTCCCCCGGGGAAAAGGCTGAACTCCTTGGCCAAGCGGGAACAGTCCTCTGGATGTATGGTCTCAGTGGATCCGGAAAATCCACCATCGCGGCCGCGATTGAGCGGACACTTCACGACTCTGGTCGGTACGTGGTGATTCTCGATGGCGACAATTTCCGAAACGGCCTTAATTCTGACCTTGGCTTTAGCGATGAAGACCGGAGAGAAAACGTCCGGCGCGTTGCGGAAGTCGCGAAGATCTTTGCCAGTCAAGGGGCGATCGTGATCGTCAGTGTCATCACACCAAAGCGCGTTCTTAGAGATCAGGCTCGCGCCATCGTAGGGGAAACCTTCCAAGAAATTTATATCAAAGCTAGCTTCGAGACTTGTGCTAAAAGAGACCCAAAAGGCCTCTACGCCAAAGTAGCTGCTGGAGAAATTAAGCAGTTCACAGGCAAGGACTCCGGCTTTGAAGAACCTGAACGCGCTGACCTTGTTCTCGATACCGAGTCGGTCGACGTCTCCCAATCCGCTGAGCAGGTGATCCGGCTTCTTACTGGGGCCTAAGTGAATCCTCTCTTTGTTAAAAATCAAACTCTCAATTAACTCCAAATTTTAAAACCATGGCAGACTATAACTTAAGCCACCTTGATCAGCTCGAAGCGGAAGCGATCTTTATCCTTCGTGAAACTGCGGCCCAGTTCGAGAATCCCGGCCTCCTTTTCTCGGCCGGCAAGGACTCTATTGTGATGGCACACATCGCGCGGAAGGCCTTCTACCCAAGCCGGATTCCTTTTCCTCTCGTTCACGTCGATACGGGTCATAATTTCCCAGAGACCATTGCCTTCCGAGATGCTTATGCCGAGAAAATCGGCGCGCGTCTTCACGTCGGCCTAGTCCAAGACTCGATTGATAAAGGGACCGCGGTTGAGGAAACTGGTCTCAACGCATCACGAAATAAACTCCAAACCGTCACTCTCCTAGAAACAATCGAAGAGCAGCAATACGATGCGGTCCTCGGTGGGGGACGTCGCGATGAAGAAAAAGCCCGTGCGAAGGAAAGGTTCTTTTCACACCGCAATGACTTCGGTGAATGGGACCCCAAGAACCAGCGACCCGAGCTTTGGAATCTCTTCAATGGCCGAAAGCAACCCGGGGAAAATTTCCGAGTCTTTCCCCTCTCAAATTTCACCGAAATGGACGTGTGGATGTACATGAAGCAGGAGGGCATTGAGCTCCCCAGCCTCTACTATGCGCATCAGCGAGATACGATCACACGCAATGGGGTCATTCTTGCCGTCTCTGAATTTGTCCAGCCACGCGAGGGCGAACTCGTAGAGAACAAAATGATTCGCTTCCGTACCATGGGAGACGCCACCATCACGGGCGCCGTCGAGTCAGGCGCCGACACAATCGAAAAGATCATCGATGAAGTCGCAGCTGCTCGCCAAACTGAACGCGGCAACCGGGCTGATGACAAACGCTCTGAAACCGCGATGGAAGATCGCAAAAAAGAGGGTTATTTTTAGGCCTAACTCCATCAATCATTTTTAAACGTTTCTATTAATTTTATGGACCTTCTCAGATTCACAACCGCAGGCTCTGTCGATGACGGCAAATCAACCCTTATTGGCCGTCTTCTTTATGATTCCAAATCGATCTTTGAAGATCAGCTGGAAGCCATCGAGGAATCATCCCGGAAAAAAGGCGATGAAAACGTCAATCTAGCCCTCCTCACCGATGGTTTAAAAGCCGAGCGTGAGCAAGGGATTACGATTGATGTTGCTTACCGTTACTTCGCCACTCCCAAACGCAAATTTATCATCGCGGACACCCCTGGCCATATTCAATACACCCGTAATATGGTCACAGGGGCTTCGACGGCAAATCTAGCCATTATCCTCATTGACGCCCGAAAAGGAGTGATCGAGCAAACCAAGCGCCATAGCTTTATCGCCAATCTCCTCCGCATCCAACACGTGGTTGTTGCAGTCAATAAGATGGATCTCGTTGATTACAGCCAAGAGGTCTACGATAAAATTATGGCAGACTACAAAGCGTTTGCTTCTCGACTCGATAATATTGTCGATATCACTCCGATTCCTATCTCAGCTCTGAATGGAGATAATATCGTCGACAAATCAAAGAACATGGATTGGTTTGAAGGCTCAAGCCTCCTCTACCATCTCGAGAACGTCTATGTGGGAGGGGATGAAAACCACGTCCAAGCTCGCTTCCCAGTTCAGTGGGTCATCCGCCCGCAAAGTGAAAAATTTCATGACTTCCGTGGCTTTGCAGGTCGCGTTGCCGGCGGTGTTTTTAAACCGGGAGATGATGTCACTGTCATGCC
>CALDZJ010000005.1 GCA_937944055.1 uncultured Verrucomicrobiales bacterium
AGGTGGGCTCGTCGATCCAGCGATCAGTGGAGCAGTCAATAATACGTTTGCAAACGTCCGAGAGGCGGTTGCGATCGCTCTGGATGTGCCGACCTCGCCCACTGATGCGACCCCGGTGCTTTATCAAGATAATGCCACTTATACCTTCAGCCTTGATCGAGTCAGGCAAAGTTTGCCAATGGGCGGGCAAGATAATACGGAAGGGCTCAATGCAGTGGAGGCTACGGTTTCTTTCCGCACGGTGAGTGGAACTGTTCTGGCAACGCAGATCTTCGCAGCACATACGCCCTTTGATAGCGTTTCTAATGAGTCGATTAGCTACACGACTGCAGGTGGTCCAGAGGTAGGAGAGCCGATTCGTATCGTCATTGAATCGACCAACCCTGATGTCGATGGCCGTTTTGCGGTCGATAACCTCTTGCTGGACGTGACGCTTGAGAACACTGGGGTTGCGCCACTCTTGAGCCCTACGACTCCAGCAGATGACACGGTGGGTGTGCTTGTTTCCACGGACCTTACGGCTGAGTTTGATAAGCCAGTGCAACTTACGGGAGCAGGAAGTATCACCATCGTGAATCTCGCAGGAGGTGAGCGAGTGATCGATCTCGCAGATCCAAGTGCTGAGGCTGAGCTCGTCCTAACCCCAACGGCAGTGGGAACAATCTTAACGCTGGACCTGAATGAGAATCTGGAAGCTGGGAGCGATTTCGCAGTTTTGATCAGTTCAGATGCTTTCGAGGATTTTGAAACTCCCGCAAATCCTTTTGCTGGAATTTCTGACGATACGACGTGGAATTTCTCCACCACGGCTGACGGGGATGCCCCAGTTCTGACCTTAATTAGTCCGGCCGATGATGAAGTCGATGTCGATCAGGCTGCGAATTTGGTCGCAACCTTTAATGAAGATATCGTGGCAAATGCTGGTTCTATCGGGATTTTCAATCTCAGCAATGGAACGAATCTGATGCTTCCAATCGATGATCCTCAGGTGACGATCGCTGGGTCCACTTTGACTGTGGATTTGACTGACCTGCTTCTGGCGGGGAACCAGTATGGGATTTCTCTCCCGCAAGATTTAGTCGCAGATACCACCGGCAATCTCTTCGAGGGGAATGATCTGGAATTCTGGACGTTTACGACGCTGGCGGACACGACTCCTCCTAGCCTAACCCTGCCCACCTTTCCTTCCTTCGGTGGGACAGATCATAATCAAGGCTTCATCCTGATGATTTTTGACGAGCTGACACAAGCCCCTGCGGCAGATGCGGCCTCTCCGACAAATATCACGATTCGCAATCTCACCACTGGAGTGGATCAAGTCTTCGATGCGCGTAATCCAGCTGAAGTTGGCTTCGGGAACGGTTTCGTTAGCGTAAGTTTTGAACTCGCTCCAGGGGCCAATTATGCAGTCATGATTGATCCCGGTAGTGTTCTGGATCTCTCTGGAAATCCTTTTGCCGGTATCACGGACTTTACGACTTGGACTTTCATGAGTGCTGAAACGGTGGAAAACACCCTTTACACGGAGAACTTCGATGGACTGGGAATTTCTGGAGGACAACGCACCTTTGGCCTTGGTTGGAGAGACACTGCTTGGGTCGAGTCGGGTGACTCTTTCCCCGAGTTTCGCGCAAACATCCGAGGGGTAGACTTCGTGAACGCCGCGGTTCAGCCGACCGTTAATGTTGCTTTCGCTGATGTGAGAGAAGCAGTCGCGGTGACTCTTGATCTGCCAGATGTCTTCGTCAGTAACGCGACCTACACCTTCAGTTTTGATCAGATTCGGGAAACAAATCCAGATCTCAATGCGGTGGAGGCCCTCGTTTCGATTCAAGATGCAAATGGCACGGTTCTGGCGAGCGAGGAGTTCTCAGCACTGACGGACTTCGACACGGTTCTGGCCCGTAGCCTTTCCTACACCACAGAGGCTGGATCAGAGATCGGTCAGACAATTAGGATCGTCATTGAGTCGATTAATCCTGATGTTGATGGCCGTTTCTCACTTGATAATGTGATGCTCACC
The DNA here is from genome assembly GCA_937944055.1 of uncultured Verrucomicrobiales bacterium. Lineage (GTDB taxonomy): Bacteria > Verrucomicrobiota > Verrucomicrobiia > Verrucomicrobiales > Akkermansiaceae > SW10. The sequence goes on from CALDZJ010000005.1 coordinate 2,024, forward strand.
GAGCTTCTCTCCACCAATAGTGGGGGGAATAACTTCAGCAACTGGATCATTCAGTTCCCAGGCGTGGGTAGCGAGAATGGATTAACAGATGATCCTGACGGAGACGGGGTGGAGAATGGGGTGGAGAACTTCTTCGGCACTGCACCTGATGTCTTCACTCAAGGGCTTGTTGCAGGAACCCTTAGCAATGATGACTTCACCTTCACTCATCCGCAAGGGGAGCTGGCTGATGACTTGAGCTTCGTTTATCGCTGGTCGAAGGACCTTGATACTTTCCTTGATCAAGGGCAGACCGATGATGAGGGAACAACAGTTAGCTTCGTCCGCCAGTTGAACACTCCGGTGCTTGGGATGACTACGGTTACCGCAAGTGTGAGTGGCACGGCAACGGAGAAGCTCTTCTTCCAGGTCTTTGTGACCCAAGAATAAGGAGCAAGTTCTCAATTCTATCATTTCCAAGAGCAGAGGGATTTTCCCTCTGCTCTTTTTTTAGGGCGCTCGGCAGGGCGCACTGATTTTTCCAAGGGATGCAGGAGAGCCTAAAAAAATGAACTCTCCCTCGGGTGTTTTTTTCTCCTCACTATGGCTGATTCGATTTCTTAAGATGGAGCAGTCAATGGATTCATTCGTTGTTATTAAGATTCCTTAATTATCAGGAGTTTAGAGTGATAGAGGCTTGTGGAAATTTCATTGAACAGAACTCTCTGAGGAGAGTCTATGTCATCAGTTCCTGAATTTACGGCCTCATGAAAATTTTATCTCTTACGATTCTTAAGTCCCTCGCAGTCCTTCTGAGCCTCTCTCTGACGAGTTGTCAAGTGAGCCCACTATGGGGGCCGCCATCGAGCGGCCTGTCTCAGGATTCGAACTCGGTGGGAGGGGCCTCGGTCCTAGCGCAGGCAGGTTATTTTACGCTTGCTCCTGATGAAGGGGGAGGTCGAGGGTCATATTTGACGGCGAGTCGCATGGCCCGCCCGAGTCCGGTGATGACGCAGCGCCCGCAAGTGATTGTGCCCCGCCAGCTCCAGCAGTCCCAGCGGCCCAGAACAGCTCCAGTGCCGCAGTTGGTGAGACCGCTGAGATCGCCTCAGGTGAGCAGAGGGAAGGTCCGTCTGGTGAATGGGCTTGCGATTGCGCCGCCAGATGCGCCGCCAGTCGTGCGTCGTGCGATCGCGGCTGGAAACCGCTTGCAAAATTTCCCTTACAAATGGGGTGGAGGCCATGCTATTCTGGACGATACGGGCTACGATTGTTCAGGTGCGGTGAGTTATGTGTTACGGGAGGCGGGGATTATGCCGGATCAGCGAACTTCGAGAGGTTTTCTGAACTATGGGGAGGCCGGGGAGGGTGATTGGATCACGGTCTGGTCGAAGGATGGTCATGTTTTTATGATCATCGGTGGCTTGCGGCTTGATACAGGGGGCTCGACTCAGCGAACTGGGCCGCGTTGGAAGGCCAAAAGTCGTCATTATAAAGGCTTTCTTCCTCGTCACCCAAGGGGACTCTAGCTTGCTTGGGCGGCGGTATTTTCTGAATTGAGTTGCCGCTTCCTCGTTTTGTTGGAAGGGTCCGGTCTCTTGATTTATGGAATTTCCTGATTTAGCTAAGCTGCTGGAAGCTCGCCTCAGGGTGATAGCGGATCATGATTTTCGTGATCGGGATCCGGAGGCCCATCTGCAAGCTCTTCAAGAAGTGAGCGAGGAGATCGCGTGCTGGCATGAAGCGCATCGCGGTGAAATCGATGGTCATTTAGATCACTTCTTGAGCGGTGCAAGCTATCAGAAAGCCCAGCTTTACCTTGAGAGCGGAACGAGGCGGCCCTGCGGGGAGTGAGTGATTTTTTTTACGGCCCGTTTAAGAGTTTAGGAAGGCTGCGAGAAGTCTCCGGTCAGTAAGGTGCTGTCTTCTGATTGAAAACGGTAGTCCTCGATTTCTACGCGCCATTTTGCATTCGAGTGGCCCTTGCCATAGGGTTCATGGATGAAGTGGACTTTGATCCGCGTCCCTTTTTCCACGTAAATTGTTTTTCCGATGGGGAAGACGGTGCGTCCCCAGTGGGTGTCTGGGCAGCTGGGGGCATTTGAAAGCTCCACTGTTTGAGCGGATTTGGTCTCAAACCAAGCGGCGAGGGCATTGATTTCCCCTTCGCAGTTTGAAATGAATTCGAGTTCCGCTTCAAAGCGACCTCCTGCCTGTTCTGCGGTGCAGAGATGGCTGTCGACGGTCCACATGACTTGTCCCTCGCAGGCTAGATCTTCAGCTTTGATGTGATGACAGCTGGGTTCGGAGCGCCGCTGGGCATCGTCACCTACGATCGAGAGATTGACCCCGTAGGGACGACCATACCAAAATTCGATTTCCTCTTGTAGGTATTGGTCAAAAGCGGGAGCCATCAAAGAACTCGTGCTGCCCGGAATCATGACTCCATCAGGCTTTAGCCAACGGTCGCGAGCTTGGATGACAATGGGGAGAAGGTTTTCATCTACGCCGTAGCCGCCTAGCCACTCGGACACGATGATGTCGACCTTCTCTGGCAGTTCGAGCGTTTCCATTTCACCTTGAATGACGGTGATGCGATCACTCAGGCCGTTTTGAGCGATGATTTGGGCGGCGGATTGCGCGACGGGTGAGCGCTCCACTGCGTAAACTTTTTTTGCTCCAGCTTGAGCGGCGAAAATGCTTAGAATGCCGGTTCCAGAGCCGATGTCTAATACGACGGAGTGAGGCTTTACCAACTCGAACAAGGCGTCACGGAAGGCTTTGCAACGCACTTCATCTTGCAACATCGAGCCATGATTCGAGAGGTTCCGGTAGCTGATTTCAATCCCCATAGGGGACTGCTACTGGGCCACCTTGAGATTTACAATCCTTTCTACTGACTCAGGGGTAATAAAAAAGCGGAGGCCGGTCAGGGAGGCTTCCGCTTTTGAGAGTGAGGAGAGTCAAAAATCTCTTTCGCTTTTTTCTCAGCCTTTATGAACTCTTCTTAGCTTTTGTCCGCTTCTGGGAGCTGGGTCCGATTTTCTAGGACCTTATCGACGAGGCCATAGGCCATGGACTCCTCGGCGGACATGTAGTTATCGCGGTCGGCATCTTTTTCCACTTCTTCGGCGCTTTTGCCGGTGTGATGGGCGAGGATGTCATTTAAGCGTCGCTTTAGGCTATACATAAACTCTACGGTCCGCTCAACGTCTGCCGCGGTTCCCTGAGCGCCGCCAGAAACCTGATGGATCATGACGTGGGAATTGGGAAGGCAGAAGCGCTTTCCTTTGGTGCCTGCTGTGAGGAGGACTGAGCCCATGGAGGCGCAAATGCCGATGCAATAGGTGTTCACGTCACAGGTGAGGAACTGCATGGTATCGTAGATTGCCAAGCCTGCGGTGACTGAGCCTCCGGGGGAGTTAATGTAGATGTGGATGTCTTTTTTAGGGTCCTGCATCTGGAGGAAGAGCATCTGGGCGATGACGGAGTTTGCCACGCCATCGTCGATGCCGGTGCCGATGAAGATGATGCGGTCCTTGAGGAGACGTGAATAGATGTCAAAGGCGCGCTCGCCCCGCCCATCAGACTCGATGACGGTGGGGATGAAGTAGTTATTCTGCGGAGTGGAGTCTCCGGAGTGAGAGGTGGGGATCATGAATTATTTTTCTTCAGTTTCAGGTTCGACTTCTGTGACGTTCGCGTGCTCTACCAAGAAGTCAATAGTCTTACTGAAGAGCATATTTTGGCGAATGTTTCCGAGCTGGCCATTTTTCTGCAGCTCTTTCATGTAGCCTTTGACCGGTTTTTTAGCTTGCTTGGCCATGACGGTAACGCGTTGGAGAACTTCGCTGTTTTCAACTTGAAATGCTTCTTTTTCTGCGATTTCGCTGAGGAGGAAGTTGGTTTTCAGGCTGCTCTTAGCGCGCACTTCTGCGGCTTCAAAAAGTCCGCCTTGTTTCTCTGAGACTTGCTCTTCTGTCATGCCAGCTTGCATGCCCTCGCGAACCATTGCATCAGCCTGGCTTTGGGTTTCAGACTTGAGGAAGTCTTCAGGAAGGTCGAAGTCGACGAGCTCGTTAAGTTTGGCGAGCACGCCATTAATTTTGATTTCTTCGAGCTGTTGCTTTTGGCGCATGTCGAGGTCGTCTTGGATGAGGGCCTTGATATCATCGAGCGATTTACCGGCTTCGATTTTAGCGGCAAAGTCATCGTCTAGCTCAGGGAGAGTTTCGCTTTTTAAGGCTGTGACCTTGACGGCGAAGACTGCTTCTTGTTCACGAATCGTCTCGATCGGGAAGTCCTCGGGCAAGGTGACGGTGATTTCTTTTTCATCGCCTGCCTTTGTGCCAATCAGCTGATCGGTGAAGCCTGGGAAGAAGGCCTCGTCTTCAATACGGATCCAGTATCCCTCGTTGGAGGCGAGGGGTTTGGCCTGTTCGCCGCCCACTTCGTCGAGCGGCTTACCATCGATGGTGGCGGTGTAGTCGATGATGGCGAGGTCCCCTTTCTCGGCGGCCCGATCCTCGATGTCTCCGTAGTCTGCGAAGCGCTGGCGGAGCTGTTCGAGATTTTGCTCTACGGCCTCATCGGGGACTCCTGATTTTGGGACATCGATTGCGAGGCCTTTATACTCAGGGAGGGTGATTTCTGGAGCGGTGATGAGTTCTGCCTCGAAGCTTAGGGAGCCATCTGCTTGGTGGGTGATGTTTTCAGGATTCTTTACATTGAGGACTTTTAGGTCCTGATTTTCCTTCAGTGCGTCTTGGAAACTGTTCTGAATGAGACGTGACTCGACTTCTTGATCGATGTCAGCGCCGTGGGATTTTTCAATGACGGCCTTTGGCGCTTTGCCGGGGCGGAATCCGGGGATGCGGGCCTGAGTGACAAAGGCTTTAAGCACCTTGTTGCGTTCCTCAGTGACCTTTTCGGCGGGAATCTCGACGCTTAGGGCGGCGAGGCATTTTTCTTTTTTCTCCAAGCGGATGTTCATGACGGATAAAAGTGTTCGTTTTTTGACGCGGGGCGAGAAACTAGGGAGGAAGTGTGGATAGGTCAAGGGAGGGGAGCTGGGATTTATTTTTTAAAATTCTCAGTCCTCGAAGTGAGTAAGTTGGTGGGTCATTGACCTTGACGAGAGAGGCGTCCTTCGTCGTAATTACGTCCGACAAAAGTCCTGTCATACTTCATGCGATATTCTCTCATTCCTAAACAATTATTTCGGCTCCTTTCGCTGGGCAGCTTCATGATGGCTGGCACGGCCATGCTTGGAACGGCGCAGGCTCAGAACTTCCTCCTGGAGGCTGAGCAGTTCGATGGCAAGAAGGTGTCATCGGTGCAGATCCGCTATCGTGGCGCGAAGACTGTGAATGAGGCTCGCTTACGCAGTCACATGGCGGTGGCGCCGGGTAAGGGTTACTCACAAACGATCTTGGACGGAGATATCAAGGCGCTCTATGCGAGTGGTTTGGTGGATGATGTGCAAATTTTCGCGGAAGATGAGGCGGGCGGAGTGAAGGTGATCGCGGAGGTGGTCACACGGCCCTTGATTAGCGGGATCGGCTTTGATGGGAATGGGACCTTTTCTGATGGCAAGCTGGCGAAGGAGACGAAGCTGGGGGTGGGCCAGGTTTTAAGCGATTCGCAGATTATCAAGGCGCGGAAGAATATCGAGACTCTCTATGAGGGCTTTGGTTATCCGGATATCACAGTGACTCATCGCTTGCAAGCGACGGAGCGTGAGGGCTTCGCAGATCTGGTCTTTATGATCGGAGAGGGGCAAAAGAGTGAAGTTTACAAGATCCGTTTTGAGGGGAATAACGCTCTGAAAGATGCGGATCTGCGCAAGGAGATGAGCACGAAGGAAAAGGGGTGGTTTTCTTGGTTCACGAAGTCAGGCCGGATTAATACGGTGGCCTTGGATGAGGACATTGCGAAGGTGGAAGACTTTTACCGGACGAAGGGGTATTGGCGGGCTAAGGTCGGAAGCCCAAAGCGGGTGGCTCGAAAAGGGGCGGGCGTGGATCTGGTGATTCCGGTGAATGAGGGGCCGAAGTATATTGTGAACTCGGTCAACTTCCCGGATATTAAAATCTTCACCCGTGAGGAGCTTCTGCCTGCTTTGAGCTTGATCGGGAATATGCCATTTTCCTCGAAGAAGGTGCGGGATGATTTGCGGATGATTCGGAGTTACTATGGATCGCGCGGTTATGCCGATGTCGCGGTGGTGCCGGATGTGCGTGAGGCTGCTGGATCTCGCGTAAATATCTTTTACCGAGTCACTCCGGGGACACGTAAGAAGGTGGGCCGAGTGAATATTCAGGGGAATACGAAGAGTCAGGATAAGGTGATCCGCCGTGAGATTCCGATGCGTCCTGGGGAGCCATTTAACTCGGTGGACATGGATATTACGAAGCGCCGCCTCTCCAATCTGAACTACTTCGAGGATGTGCAGGTCACGGGATCAAATAGCGCGGAAGGTGGCTTCCGTGATGTCAATATTCTCGTCAATGAGAAGAAAACGGGCTCTGTAAACTTCGGCGCTGGATTCAGCTCAGTTGATAACATTGTGGGCTTCATCAACTTAGAGCAGACCAACTTTGATATTACGAATTGGGGGCGCTTTACGGGCGCAGGCCAGCGCTTTAGTTTGAGTCTCCGAGCTGGAGCCGAGCGCCGGGACTTCCGCCTTTCTCTGGTGGAGCCTTGGTTCCTTGGTAAGAAGTTGTCGCTCGGGACAGAGCTCTACTATCGTGATTTGCTCTTCCTGAGTGATGAGTATGATCAGACGAACATCGGAGGCTCTGTCTTCCTCCGCAAACCGGTGGGGCGGAAGGCCTTTGTAAAGGGGGAGTATCGCTTTGAGTCAATTGAGATTGAGGCTGAGCCTGATACCTCTCCGGTCTTTGTGGCGGAAGAGGGTGAGTTCATTCGTAGTTCTCTCTCGTTAAACTACGTCTATGATAGCCGCGATAGTAATAAGCTTCCACGGAGGGGACATAAGGTCGACTTAGGCGTGAGTCTTGCGGGCGGATTCCTCGGTGGAGATGTTGACACTTACAGCATCTCGGGAACGGGAACGAAGCATTGGAACTTTGCTTGGGATACCATCCTGACGGCTCGTGGTTCCTTTGCGGTGGTTGACGGCATCGGAGGAGATGATCGGGTGCCCATTTTCGAGCGCCAATTTTTGGGGGGATCACGGGATTTACGAGGCTTTGAGTTTCGTGATATCGGGCCACGTGATACGGAAGGGGTAAATGCCACTAATGAGGTGCTGGGGGGTAGCTCTAGTTTCTTTGCCTCGCTGGAATTAACTTTCCCGATCACGGAGCGGGTTCGCGGTGCAGTCTTCTACGACTTCGGATTCGTGAATGAAGATCCGTGGGACTTTTCTGCGAGTAATTTAGCGAGCGATGCCGGAGTGGGCCTTCGCCTTGATCTCCCGATTGGTCCTTTGGCGATTGATTATGCCATTCCGATTCAGTCACCTGATGAGGAGGCTGATAAAGGGGGGCAATTTAATTTCTATCTGAACTACCAGTTCTAGTTCTAAAGAAGGAGATCCCAGATCTTTGCGGAGAGATTCGCAGGGAGAGATTTATAAGAACGCGCTTCCGAAATGGAGCGCGTTTTTTTTAAGGGTCGATTTAGGATTTTTCGGAGGGTGGATTCTCCGAGAGGAAGTTTCCGAGGAGTTGGAGGCCGGCGTGCTGGCTTTTTTCTGGGTGGAACTGGGTTGCGAAGAGTCTTCCTTTTTCGATCGCAGCGCAGAAGTCTTCTTGTCCGTATTGGCAGGTGGCAGAGATGAACTGCTGAGGAACGCCGACGGGGTAGAAGGAGTGGACGAAATAGAAGTAGGGATGGTCCGTGAAATTTTGCCAAGCGAGCGAGTTGGGATTTTTTAAGGAGGTGGAGTTCCACCCCATGTGCGGGATCTTTATCCCGCTGCTGGTGAAGCGTTTTACGCTGCCGGGAATGATGCTGAGTCCGGCCGTGCCCGGTGATTCTTCACTGGCTTCAAAGAGGAGTTGGTAGCCGACGCAGATCCCAAAGTAGGGCTTATCAGCGGCGATCCATTCTCGCAGCGGCTCGGCGAGCCCAAGACGGTGAAGACTCTCCATGCAGTCGCCGAAGGCTCCTTGGCCGGGGAAGATGAGGTGAGTGAAATTCGCGAGTTCTTCTGGCTTCGTGACGAGGCTAGGCTCATGGCCGAGCTGGCGGCATGCGTTAATGACGCTGCGGAGATTCCCCCGACCGTAGTCGATCATTCCGAGTTTCATGATGATTTACTGAGGCTTGAGAGGCTTAGAGAAGCTCTTTGGTGGAGGGAATGCCTTCTCGGCGAGGATCATTCTCGGATGCGAGGCGCAGGGCAACGGCGAGGGATTTAAAAATTGATTCCGCGATGTGGTGACCATCACGCCCGTAGAGGACCTCGATGTGGAGGTTACAGCGTAGGTTAGAGGCGAGGGCACGGCAGAATTCTTCTACTAATGTGAAGGGGAAGTTTTGCGCATCGGGGGTGTTTTCTGGAGCGCGGAGCTCGAGTTGGGGGCGGTTACTTAAGTCGATGACCGAGCGGCAGAGAGTCTCATCCATGGGGACGTAGGCATGACCGTATCGGCGGATTCCGGATTTGTCCCCTAAGGCTTGTTTGAGGCATTCTCCGAGGACGATGGCGCTGTCTTCTACGGTGTGGTGGAAATCGACTTCGGTATCACCATCCACTGCGAGCTGTAAATCGATGAGGGAGTGGCGGGAGAAAAGGGTGAGCATGTGGTCGAAGAAGGGGACTCCGGTGGTGATTTCTGACCGGCCGGAGCCATCAAGATCCAAGCTCAGTTTGATTTTGGTCTCAGCGGTATTGCGTTCCTGTGATGCTGTTCTAGCGCTCATGATTCTTAGAAATGAGAGTGACGGAATTCCCTGAGAGGGCAAGACCGGGATGTGAGGGACTTAGTTTCCTGAGATGTGTGTGTTGAGAATTTGGCGTAAGACTGGCACGCTGGTGGCGCTGCCTACGATTTCTCCATTTTGGATAAGCGTGACTGAGACAGTGCCTGCTTGGGCTGGCTGTTTGAGCGCGGCATCACTGGCTTTGGCGGCCCGGATGGAGAGAAAGGGGAGGTGCTTTTGGGAGTTGAGGGTGCGCAGGATTTCTTGCCCCATTGCGCTTTTGGGGTCTCCTTTCACGATGGCGAGGAGAGGGCTGTTCCCGAGGGCGCAGGAGGCAATGTAGTCGGTGTGGTTGACGGGATTTCTTGCGCTGAGCTCGGACATGCATTTTTGATGTCGTTCTTGGAGGATACGATATTTCTCGTCTCCGGTGATGGCCCATGCGCGGTTGAAGCTCTGATCCAGAACTCCGAGGGATGATTCTCCAAAAATCATGGCCTGATTGTGTTGGCGGATCTTAAAGACCTGCTCGTTTTCTGGGATCTCTGCAAGAAGGCCATTTTCCGCTTTTAGTTTCAGAATTGCTTCATCGAGAATCTGGAGCGCGAGGCTGAGCCATTCTTCGTCTAAGGTCGCTTGGTAAAGGGAGATTAAAGCATGCGAGCTGGTGGCGTAATCAATGCAGCGCGCTTGGAGAAAGCTCTGTTCTTTCGGTATTCTGGAGAAGCCTTTCTCGGGGTCTTGGTAATCGCGGATGATTTGCTGAGCGCTGGCGAGGCTGCTTTGATAATCTGCCACTTTTCCGGAAATGACCGCCTGGGCAACTTGCGCTTTTAGGATGACGGCAAGATCGCTCAGGCAAAGGGTGCTCTCGCGAACGTAGGTGATATTTTCCTTACGATGCTTGAGTAATTTCGCGGAGATTTCTGCGAGAGAATTCTGGATTTCCGAGATGCTTTGATTGAACTGGGTGGCGATTGTTTGCAGGGGAACGCGGCGGCGGAGGGTATTGAGCTCGAAGAAATTTGCCAAGGGGTCAACTTCTGAGGGGATATTCCCTTCTTTCTTGAGAGAGAAGGCGCTCACGGCGAGGGGGAGTTCTACTTCAGAAAGAATCTCTTTCAGGGTCTCGATCTTCCAAAGAAATTTGCCAGAATCATCCGGATCTTTTGCGGGAGAACTGCTGGAGATTGATTGAGAAAGCCAGACGTTTTTGATCTGCTCGATGAGTAAGCGGCCTTCTTCCAAGAAAGTCGGTTCATTCAGGATCGTTCCAACTCGGAACATCATGTGAGCCATTCTTGCTTGCGCGGAAATTTTTTTCGAAAATGAGGGGAGTGACCAGTCGTCCGTTCGACGTGCAAAGAAGTAGGAGTGATCGAGGTGGTCTTTGATCGCTTCTTGACGGAGTGCGATGCTGACCGCCTTGGCGGCGACGGCACAGCGCTGCCGGACCTCGTCGGTGAGGAGCTTTGAGCGGCTTCCGATTGCTAGGAGCTCTAGGCTGCTGGTGGGAATTAAGCCGCCGACGTGATCTAGGTCACGGTCCTCGGGGCTATAAAGTGAGCTAAGCTGGCGGGTGGCATTGCGGAAGCTGAGATTGCGGTCATTGCTGCCTTCTGAGGGGGTGACGCTCAGGTCGATTCTCCGTTGTCGGTTGAGGTTATCCGAGCGGCTATTTTCGACCGCGTACTCGGAGAACTGAGTCCAAGTGTCCTCGACCATGGCCAGGGTATTGCTGAGCAAGATTTCGAGCTCTTTCTCGGGGAGGTCCCCGACGGGGATCCAAGTGATGGGGGAACCCTCGTGACTGAGCCAGATTAAGTAGGGGAATGTGGCTGCACGTTTGATTTCACTGGAGAGGTAGTAGGTGAGAATGCCGATTTCCGGAAAGGTGTTAATATCGATCACGGTGCAGAGATTCCGTGATGCCGCTAGTTCTCTTAGTTTGGCATTTTCTGAGAGTGATTTCCCGAGATTGCGGGAGGCACCTCCGAGGTTCGAGCCCACGAGTGCCATGATGGGACTCTGGGCTGATTCCGCTTTTCCTAGGATGGTGGGGTCCCACCTTTGCCAGGCGATGGCGTCATTGGCAAAGCTTCGGGTGAAATCGCTGCGGCCATTGGCCAGTTCATTCTTAAAGTGATCCAGCGGGACAGCTTCCTCAGGATTATCAAAAAAATTGTCCTCGTTTTGACGATCTCGTTTGCTTTTCTCGCGGTCACTATTTTCACACGAAAGGGCAAAAAAGGAGAGGAAACTTAGGATAGCTGAAAGAGAGGAAAAGCGCATTTGAAAGCAATGATGAAGAGAAGCTAGCGAGAGTCTAAGAAATTTGGATGAAATGACCAGACAAAGGCTTTCGGAAATGCTTTCCTCCCTCCAGTTGTTAGCGGAATACGCTCATTAGAATCCAGATAATCCAGATAATCCCTTCTTCCCCATCCCAGTGATTACACTAGCCATTACCAGCCAAAAAGGTGGCGTCGGTAAAACGACCCTTGCGATCAATCTCGCCCACGCCTTCGCCAATAGCGGAAAACGGACCCTCCTTGTTGATTCTGATCCGCAGGGTTCAGTGGGCCTTTCCTTAACTCGCCAATCTCGGCACCTTTCCGGGTTTTACGACATGCTGGGCAATCCTGCAGTCAGCGCGGAAAAGGTCATCATTCCCACGCGCATGGCGACTCTTAGCTTGGTGGCCTCAGGCCATAGCAGTGCCTATGAACTCGGCGGCGGCTCGATGGGGGTGACCTTGCATCGAGTTCGTTGTTTCTTAGCTGAGGTAGAGGCTCTGGAATACGATGTCTGTATTATTGATACGGCGGCGGGGCTCTTCGGGGCAACGGCCGATGTCTTGAGCGCTGTCAATGGCGTCATTGTCCCACAACAAGCCGAGCCTCTCGGAGTGCGCTCGGTGCCTAAAATGCTGGAAGCACTCACGCGAATGCGCGTCGTGAATCCAGAGCTCCAAGTTCTGGGAGTGGTCCTAACGATGGTGAAGGATGAACTCCCTGAGAGTGTGGAATCCGCCGCAGCGCTTCGCAATCTCTTGCCAGAAGAGATGGTGATGCAGACCGTTATTCCGCGCGATGACCTCTATGTTCGTGCCAGTGCTCGAGGGCTCCCCGTGGGAGTGATGGAGGAGGGCGCGGAATCGCTCGTGACTTTCGCGGCCTTGCGGGCTGAATTAGAACAACGCATTATTCCAACCACTTCAGAAGCGATTGATTATGCAAAGTGAAGCGGTAAACCAATGGCTTGATGCGGCCCATGTGCGATCTTTGGCAGAGGGCTTACTCGTTCCAAATCCCCATCAAAGAGGATTCGCGAGCGAGAAGATATTCGGAGCCTCCTTTGAGGGATACGCCGAGCAGGCTGAAAAAAAGGAAGCGGTGAGCTCGCTCGCTCGTCAAAGTCTTTCCGACGCTCAAAACCGAGCAGTGTCATCTGGGATTCTTCGCGCTCGAGAAGGAAGCGCGACCTCAAATCCCGCGAATCCCCCGCAAGCAAATCCCCCGCAAGCGAGTCCTGCGCAAGCAAATCCCCCGCAAGCGAGTCCTGCGCAAGCGAGTCCTGCGCAAGCCACTGCTCCAGCCGCTCCAGTAGCCACCGCTCCAGCCGCAGCCGCAGTAGCTGTAGCGCCAGCTCCACCGCAGCCTAGCCTTTCGACTCCAGAGCCTGCGGAACGCGCGCCTCAAAGTGCTCCTCAAAGCGCCCCTCCAGAAAAGCGAGCGTCCGAGCAGGCCCCCGCAGCTTCTCAGAGCCCAGCGGCCCCAGCTCCAGCCGTTGAGCAAGCTTCTCTCGCAAAGGAAGAGACGCTAAAGAGCGGGGAAGATCTTCACAGAGCGACTCAATCCACGCAGTCCACTCAGCCTAAGGAGGACAGTCCTCGTTCTGACTCAGGTTCGTCCGTGCCGCTTGAGAAACAGAAACGAGCAACTGTGACAGTGAGGCCATCCCGATCAGGAGGGGAAACTGAGGCCACGTCCACGCTCCCTCAATTTGCTCAAATTCAAGCGCCTGCCCAAGCGCCTGCCCAAGCGCAAGCTCAAGCTCCGCTTCAAGCTGAGCCACCCGCTCAGTTAAAGGCTCAATCAGGAGCTGCTTCGGCTCCCAAGACTTCCATTGAGTCTCCTTTTAAAATTAGTTCGCAGGCCGCGGCTTCCTCTCGTGTGGCGGGTGACTCCTCGCCGATGCAGGACTCCTCGCCACCCGTGCGCGAGGCCTTCCGCCCACTCCCTCTCTCTACTCGCCTACATGCTTTTGGGATCTGGTTAAAGGAGCAGATCCCGACTCGTTCTTACTTCATCTGTGATCGACATGGCCAAATCGTGGTGGATGAGGTAGGGAGTGATAAGTTGGTAAAAGTAGCCCGCACCCTTGCCCATGCCTCTAGCAGCGCAGGGAGACAAGTGGGCGAGGAGCAGAACCTCGGCTCGCTTCACGTGAAGATCGGCGTCGATAAAGTCATGGAAGTGGTTCCGCGCCAGTCCCATTTCGGCTTGGTCGTGCTCGGCATCATCGTGCAGCGGCCTCTTTCCCGTGATGCGGTGGCATCGGTTTCGCGGGCCTTAGGCACTGCGCTTGCAGAGCCATCAGCGCCTCGTAAGTGAGAGCTTGAGGAGGTGGATGGCCGGAGCGAGGAAGACGAGCGTGAGAGTCAGCAGGAAGAATCGGCAATACCATTGCGTGCTAATGGTGAAGCCGAGGAAGGGCTTTTGCTTCGCTAAGAAAATATTGGGGCGGTCGCTGCGCCGTCCATCCAGCCTAGAACTTTCGGCGAGTTCCACTAAATTTTCGACTCGTTCGTTGACGAAAAATTGGGAAACCGAGCGCAGCTCTTCGTCTTCTCTTTCTGTCTCGGTGGCGCTCTCTGCGGCGGCCTCTTCTAGGGCTAAAAGGCGCTCTAGTTCAGCGAGCGGATCGGTCAAGATGCTCTCAGCTCTGTCTGCGTCAGGAGCGACGGCTGCGAAGATGACTCGGAGTTCCTCACTTTCTTTTTGCAGCTGTTCCTGCTCGCTGGGATTGAGGGTTTTGAGTTCCTTGAGGCGTTCAATGTCTTTTTGAAGTGGGCGCCGCACTTGCTCGAAGCGATTCTCAGTGGCTTGGCTCACAATGCTCCCCTCAAAAGCGTAGCGCAGAGGCATAATGGTGGAGGGAACCGGCTCGCCCCCTGAATCACGGCCATCATCTGCGCCGACGAAGAGGCCACGGTTCATTTCCTTAAAAGGGATGAGTGCCCCCGCGAGAAGGATTTGGGGAACCAAAATCAATGGGATTGCGCTGAGGGCGGTGCGTTCTGACTTCGCAATCACCGAGATTAAGAGAGCCAGTGCGGTGCCGCAGCAGCCTGTCAAGATCATCCATGAAAGTTGGGCCCAAAAGAGGTCATAAATATCAAGAATACTGTGGGCCACTGCGATGAAAACTGCGGACTGCACGGAGACCATCGCGGTGAGAATCAGGAACTTCGAGCCGAGGTAAAGGATGGGGTGAGGGCGGCAATTTCGCTCACGTCGGAGTAGGGGCCGATCACGCAGGACCTCCGTCGCGCTATTGGTCAGGCCAAAAAACATCGCCACCGTCACGGCGAGAAAAAGGTAAGAGGGGAGATGTAGCGCGGAGTGGAACAGGTAGCTTCCCTCGGCAGAAGCACGCAGGGTGATGGCGATCAAGCCGGCGAGCAAAGGAGCCTCAAGGAAGATGGAGTAAAAGGTGCCACGATGGCGAAACTTCGACTTCGCAGCCCGCTGGAGGTGGGTTTTAAAAATCATCCACTTCTGTCTCCGTCCGTGCTCTGGTGGCTCGGGCGCAGGGACTTGGTCATCTGCGGTGGGGACCTCCATGCCACCAGTCGCTTGGCTATTTCTAGAAAGAGAAAGGTGATCTATCACGCGCTGGTTCTCGAAGCGCTCTTGCCAAAAATCTGGGGGAAAGCGGCGCTTCATTTTCCCCGCGGTATGGAGCCGTGGCATCGGCGTTTCTAAGACGTCAAAGACGAAGTCAGCGCCGCGATGAGTCATCCCCTCAGCGAGGGGAAGTTGGAGATCTTTTGAGGCGGCATCGAAGTAGCGGACGAGGTCTTTTGGCGGACCATAGAAGGCCATTTTACCTCCGCGATCGAGAAGTAGAACCAGATCGAAGGCCTCCAAAACCTTCTCACTCGGACGGTGAAGAGAGGCCACCACAATCTTATCTTGTGCGAAGCCGTGCAGCGCATCGATGACATGCTCCGCATCCTTTGAGGAAAGCCCAGAAATGGGTTCATCAAAGAGAAAAATCTCGCCTCCGCCGATGAGATCTAAGCCAGCATTTAAGCGTGAGCGCTCCCCGCCGCTGAGGCTTTTTGAGCCCGGTGATCCCACGCGGCGTCCCCCGATTTGGTCGAGGCCTAACTCGCCCAGCAGGTAGTTCACCCGCTTCTGAATGGCATGTTCCGCCAAGTGGGGGCGGCGGATCGCAGCGGCATGGGCCAGATGTTCACGCGCGCTGAGTTGCTCACTCAGAGCATCCTCCTGCGGCATGAATGAGATGAGCGGAGAGAGCCGGCTTTGGCGCTCATAAAGAGAGAGCCCATTCAGGCGCACATGGCCGCTCTTCGGGCTGCGTTGTCCGGCTAAGATTTCTAAAAGAGTGCTTTTGCCGCTGCCACTCGGCCCGATGATGCACATCATTTGCCCCCGCTCGAGCTGGAAGGAGAGACTATCAATCGCTTTCCCGCCTTTCCAAAAACTGTGATTTAAATTCTCCACCTGAAGGTGGCGGACGAGGTTTCTTTCCTCATCGAGAATGTTATCAGAAAAGCGGCAGCGCAGGGCCTGGCGACTGCTCAGGCGGATCATCGAGCCATCTGGAAGGGCCGCCGAGGTGACGGGGAGACCATTGGCATAAATTGTTTGGGTGGACTCGATGACTTTAAATTCCCCTAAGCCAGTCTTGGGATCGAAGTCGAATTCGAGGAGGAATTTATCCGCCAATCCCGGTGTGAGGAGCAAGCTATCGCCCGAGAGATGGGCCGGGTCATTTGAGACGCGCACCTTCCGCCGCCCTGGCGGGAGGACAAAGCGTTGTCCCGTTTGTTGGGTGAGGCGTCTGAGAGACTCCAGCGGGAGCGGATCTTTTTCCCGAACGTGAATGAGATCATGATAATCGCACTGATACTCCGTTCCAGAACTCAGGGCACGGCGTTCCCCATCCGTGAGCATCTCATCTTGCAGTGGGATGAGGTGCACACGGTGGCCGAAGGTGAGCTTAGCGAGCGCTTGGCGGGATCTGCTCCGGCTCAGGGTGAGTTCCTCCTCATTTTCTACGAGGTAAAGTGGTGGAGGGAGGCCCTTTTTTCCAATCTGTAAAAAGAAGGCGAGATCTTGGTAACTCAGGCGCCAATTCCCCGCGATGACCTCATCTGAGGGGCGGATCTGCAAGAGGCGATCGGCATCCAGCGAGTGGCCCCGGACGTTGAGCGCTTTGTTTTTTAAATTCCGTAAGAGGATGAGTCCGCCTGCTTGGTAACAGCGGAAATGGGGGGGCTCGGCGGCGTCCGCTTCCTCTGGAAGCCTCACCTCGTTGGACGAAGCAGTGCCAAAGTCCACCCGTGTGAGTTGGTCAGAGCTTGGAGCATCCACTGTGCTTAATTCTGCGATCACAGCTTGGGCAAGCTTCTTAGTTCCCAGCTCCTTCATCACCTCCGTGAAGCGCTCTTTCTCACTGCTGAGGTCACCACCCGCGCGAATCACAGAGTAAAGCTGGAGTGAAAATGCCGTCTTATGCTCGGCGGGGAGATTCTTTTTAAGGTGCTTTAGCGCATCATGAATCGGCTGAGGCTGAGCCACCGCTGATTCTAACTTAAGCCCTAAGATGCCATGGTCCACATCAGGGAAAATCGTGCGCGCGAAGTCATACACAATCTCTAGCTCCCGATGAGAAGCGACCCCATCCTGAATGATGAAAGAGGCAAACACCTCAGAGAGTGCGCCAGCCGTCCGCTCATGCCGCGCCTCAAGCGAATCTCGGAAAAGGAGCCGCTTAACTTTGGTGAGGATTCGACGGGGACCCATGGTGAACTGTGAGGTTTATAGACAGAGGACGGGCATAAGACAAGGGAGGCATCACAGCATTGCTAAGCGGGGTAAAAAGAGGCAAGCTCGCCGCGATGAAACGTTACGTTCTTATTCTCCCCCTCCTTGTCACTTTAATCGGCCTCGGCATCGTCAGCTGCGGTAGCGATGCCCCCCGCGTGATTTCTAAAGTCAAAAGAGCCCCCGGGCCCACCGAACTCGCCGTTTGGTTAAAAAGTACCTCAAGCATTCGCTGGCTCCCACGCCAAGTGAGCGGCCGCTATGATGGAGCCTCTGCCCTCGATAATATCCGCCAAGCCGCCGCCGGAAATGCGGCGAAGAGAAGCTCCTACGGAACCGCGCCCGGAGGATACGTTCGGCTAGATCCTCGCATGCTGCGCGCCATGAAAGTGATGGCTCAAGAAGGATACACCTTCCGCGTGACCTCGATGGCTGGGGCCTCCCACAGCCGCACCTCTCGTCACTACGCTGGCCTCGCCTTCGACATCGACCTCATCAATGGTCGTAAAGTGGGCCGCAGTAATCCCTACTGGCGGAAGTTCCTCGCTCGCTGCCGTGAAATGGGCGCTACTGAAACTCTCGGGCCTGGTGACAAGGGTCACTCGACTCACATTCACGCAGCTTGGCCACGCTAGGTCATTTTTTCCGCAGGTGCTGGCGGAACTTCCGGTAGCGTCGAGCGATGAATTCTTCGTCGTAGACCTTTGTGAGAAGGTCAAGGTAGCCGTTGCTGAGTTCTTCGACGGACATTGAATCAGGTTGGAAGTTGATGTCGAAGAGAGTGCAAGTTTCGGAGGCGCCTTCGACGAGGATGCGTCCTTCTTCGCTGAGTCGCTGATGGAGGGGCGTCCCGGGGAAAGGAGTCAGGTAAGTTATTTGCACATCGTAAAGGCCACTCTGCTTAACAAAGTCGAGAACATGGCCGAAGCTTTCGGGGCCGTCACCATCCATGCCAAAGATGAAGCAGCCATTTACGGTGATGCCATGTTTTTGAATGGTTTCAATCGCTTGCAGGTATCGATCCGTGCGCCGGGCTTTCCAATTTGTTTTTTGTTCGACGCCATCCATGGTTGCGAAGCTGGGGCTTTCGAAACCAATTAGGATTTGTCGGCAACCAGCATCGCGAATCATTTTGAGCAAGTCTTCGTCATCAGCGACGGAAACATCGGTTTCGGTGAACCAGCGGACTTGTTCTTTGGCGAGAGCCTTCATGAGCTCTTTACCGTGGCGTTTGTCGGCGAAGGTGTTGTCGTCAGCAAATTCGATGAAGGGTTTTTGGTAGAGCTCTTTGAGGAGGCGGATTTCGGCGATGACACGTTCGACGGGTTTGACTCGGAACTTTGGCGAGAGTCGCATGGACGCGGCGCAGAATTCGCAAGAAAGTGGGCAGCCGCGTTGGGTTTGCACGGTGAAACGAGGGTAGCGATTAGGGTCTAGGAGCTCGAAGCGCGGAATAGGTGAGTTTGTGAAATCGAATGAGCCAAAGGCTTTCGCGTTGTAGGTGGGCTTGAGTTTATTGGCGAGGAGATCGGCCATCATTTGAGGCCAGATGACTTCACCTTCTCCGATGGCGAGGCAATCGACGTGGGTCTGCGCTTCTTGGGGGCAGAGGGTGGCGTGAAGTCCGCCGAGGATGACGGTCGTCCCGATTTCTCGGAAGCGTGCGGCAAGACGGTAGGATTCCTTGGCCGTCGCGGTGAGCGTTGAAAGGGCGACGGCGTCAAAATGGGCAGGGAGATTATCTTGGTCGACATCGCGGACTTCGAGATATTCCAGCTCGATTTCAGGTGGGGTCATCCCTGCCAGGGTGAGGAGGCCGAGGGATGGGAGAGCTTCGATCTCTTTTGCGCGGCCGCTGAGACTGGGGAAGCTCAGGCCTTTAGCGAGGATTTCGGCGTCACAGACGCGAAGTCCACTGATGGCGATGAGTCCAACTCTCATGATTTAGGGAGTGGGTTTTTGGTCCTCTTCGGTTGAGGGGAAGTATTGATAGGGATCGATGCCGGGAGTGAATTTTGCAGCGAATTCGATGACAAAGGGTGCCTCTTCGAGGTCGTGATAGAGTATCTCGAAATTTCTGCTCTGGCGGGAATTGGTTACACTGCCTGATTCTAACCAAGTCGAAACGTCACTTGAGAATTCATCGTAAAGCCAAGAAGGCCACTCTTTAAAAGAGGCCAGACAGAGTGCTGCTTGTGGGCTGTTGTAAAATAGTGTTTCGGCGAGAAGGCGTCTATGAGGAGGAAAATCATCCTTCGATTTTGAGTCCGCAAACCGGGCGGCCTCCGCAAAATTTTCTTTGCGTATGAAACCTTGAAAGATCTGAAGGTTACTGAGTCGCTTTTGGGGTGAAATAGAAGCAATCCCCCAGAGAGAAATTGCGATAACTGGAACGATCCAAGTGAGAACAGAGATTTTTGTGTCGTAGCCGGTTGGCTTTGTTTGGACGTCACCACGTTTGGAGCAGAAGGCAAGGCAGAAGGCTACGAGGAAGAGAACGACTGATCCCATGGTGATGGTATGAGTCGCTGCGAGCAGGAACTCCTCGGATTCCGTGAGACTCATGCCACCCATGATCCCGACTATGTCGATGGTCTTTAAGTTGGTGGCAAAGAACATCTCTATCGACGCGGGAATGGCGATGAGCGCGAAGGATCTGACGGGATGAAAGTTGAATAGGACCTGCGTGACTCGGATCATTAAGGCAACGCGCCAGAAGGAGACGATGAGTAGGATGACGAAGTTGAAAATCGTCGAGTTGAGCGAATTGGTATATTGCTCAACGGGTATTCCATAAAGCCAGGCCAACGGTGCTGTCATCGCGAAGCAGCGAAGGAAAGGAATGTATCTTTCAAAGTTGTAGGTCTTCCGCTTGAGATTCCCGAAGATCTTGATGAAGCCATAAATGAAGACTGACGAAAGGAGAGTCATACCAATCGGACCGCCGATCCAGAGGAGTTCTTTGTGGAGGAGGTGGTGATCGTAGTTGCGAGCAAGACCTGCTGTTACGATGAAAAGGAAGCCCAAGATCAGGCTATGCTTTGCGCTCGCAATCTTTTCGACCGCTTCGCGTTTTCCAAAAAGGAATTGGATGAGGGTCTTTGGGGTGATCATGGCAGTGGGAGCTTTCGGCTAGGTTTTCGCGAGTGCTAAGTTGGGGTCGATGCCGATGTTTAGGTCGTCGGCTGGGCGGTTTTCGGAGGCGAGGAGGGCGGCGAGGGCGATCATGCCGGCGTTATCCGTGGTGAGGGCGGGTGGGGTGAGTTGAACTTGGAGGCCTGCGGCTTCGGCGGACTGGATGAGCTTTTCTTGCAGGGTGCGATTGCAGGCGACTCCTCCGGAAAGGGTGATGATTTTGTGGTCAAATTTCTTAGCGGCTTTGATCGATTTTTTAACGAGGGAATCGATGACGGAGGCTTGGAAGGAGGCACAGAGGTCGGCGAGGTGCTCCTTGGGGTCTTCCAGTTTTTGGATTTGGTAGAGGACGGCTGTTTTGAGTCCGGAGAAGGAGAAGTTGAAGGGGGCTTCTTTTAAAACGGCTCGGGGAAAGGCGAAGGCTTTTGGGTTGCCAGAGCGGGCGAGTTTTTCAATCTCGGGGCCGCCGGGGTAGGGCAGCGAGAGCATACGGCCCACTTTATCAAAGGCTTCACCTGCGGCGTCATCGATGGTGCGGCCGATGAGGCGGTAATTATCATGACCTTGAACATCGATGAGCATGGTGTGACCTCCCGAGACGATGAGTCCGAGGTGTGGGGGGATCTCGCCGGACTCCATGAAGGGTGAGAGGAGGTGGCCTTCCATGTGGTTGATGCCGTAGAAGGGTTTTCCGGAGGCGGCGGCGAGGCCTTTGGCGTAGGCGAGGCCGACAAGAAGGGAGGAGGCGAGGCCGGGGCCGCGAGTGGCTGCGAAGGTGTCGATATCATCGAGAGTGAGCCCGGCATCATCGAGCGATTGCTGGACGAGGGGGCGGATGCGCTGAGCATGGTTCCGGCAGGCGACCTCGGGGACGACTCCGCCGAACTCGCGGTGAATTTCAATCTGCGATGAGATGAGCGAACTGAGGAGCTCTGGCCCATTTTCGCCTCGGTGAATGATCGCGACGGCGGTTTCGTCACAGGAGGATTCAATGGCGAGAAGCATGGTTTAAGTGGCGGGAGCAATTTTTTGGAGGCCAAGAGCGGCGAGGGCGAGGAGAGGAGGAATGATCCAAAAAATGAAGTGAGGAGCGATGATAAAGATGAAGAGAAAGTCGACTAAGGGAATGGCGGCGAGGGTGCGTGAAACGAAGGCTCCTACATCATGAGTGCTACGGAGTCGCCTTACGATGAAAGCGAGAACGATTACAAACAGGGCGAGAGGGATGACGGCAGCGGGATAAAAGAGAATTTGCGGGCCTGAGAAAAAGATGATGGGGGCGCAGAGGCAGAGGATGGGAAAGGTTTTGGCAACTTCACCAATCGGATTTTTTGAGGTTTCAGCTCGGGCAGTGAGGGAGATGCCGAGGATGTATCCGCCTAGTCCTAGGGCGAGAAGGGGGAAGATGGCCCAGGACTGGGGGCTGATTTTGGTGAACTGTTCCCAAGAAAGCAGGGAAAAAGCGGCGAGGGGATAGATCAAAGCGCGAGCCCCCGCCATGAAGATGAAGCTGGCGGGGTGCAGCTTATGCCACTTCGTGTAGATCAGGATGCAGAGGAGGATGCCTAGCGCGAAGAGAGCAGAAACTGGGGTGACCAGCGCACTCAGAATAATCCCAGCTCCGAGGAGGCTGAGTGCAAGAAGGAGGATGCTTTGGCGTGACCAGCGAGCGGCTGGAATGGGGCGCTCAGGACGATGCTCCCGATCAAAGGCAACATCATGCCAGTCATTCAAAAAACATCCGCCAAGATAGAGGCAGGATAGGGAGAGCGCGATGAGGCAGAGGCAGAGGGGGCAAATGTGTCCGCTGTCAGGGAAGCTTCCGTAGCCGATTAAGAGGCCAAGGAGGGCGTTCGACCAAACCGTGGGAAGGTTGGCAAAGCGGCTCATCGCGAGCAGGTCGATCACTTTTTGGCGGCTCACTTTTTCGGTCGCTGGGATGGCTAGGCGGCGATGAAGGGGGCGGTGAAGGCTTCCTCGAAGGTGAAGATCTCGTCAAAGTCATCGAGGCTGTCTGAATCTTGTTTTCCGAAGACGCCGTTCTCGATGAAGAGGAAGACGATCTCGCCGACGTTGCGGCATTTCACAATGCCCCAATCTTGTAAGAGAGTGGCCCCCATGGGGCCGTATTCATGGAGCACGTAGTCGCGGAATCCGTGCAGTAGTTCCTTGCCACTCACGTGGCGCTTTTCACCGTTGCTCTCCTTGGAGAGGCGATCGACCGTGAAGTCTAGTGCTTCTCGTACGAGGAAATAGGCTCCGGGCTGGAAGCGCTTTTCTTTCTTAAGGATGGCGGTGACAGCGTGCTCGAATTGGTTGGACTGCATGGGCGTGAGAGTGAGGTGAACTTAATGGAAGGGGGCTTTTACAAAAAACCCGCTCATCTGTCGATCAGCGGGCTTTGGGAAAGGGTGGAAGCTTACATGGGAAGCTCGATGAAGCCTTCGAGCTTACGGATACGGGTCGGGTGGCGCATTTTACGCAGGGCCTTCGCCTCGATCTGGCGGATCCGCTCACGGGTCACCTGGAACTGGCGGCCTACTTCCTCGAGCGTGCGGGAGTAACCATCCTTGAGGCCGAAGCGCTGCTCCAGCACCTCGCGCTCCCGCTCGGTGAGGGTATCGAGCACCTCGATGATCTTATCCTTAAGCATCGCGAAGCCCGCTTCTTCCATCGGGTTCTCAGCGGATTTATCTTCGATGAAGTCACCGAAGGAGGTGTCATCTGAGTCGCCGACGGGAGCCTGTAAGGAAATGGGCTGCTGGGCCATCTTGAGCACGGCGCGGACTCGCTCCACGGGGAGGTGGATCTCTTCTGCGATCTCGTCTGGAGTTGGCTCACGTCCGTATTCTTGCACGAGCTGTTTCTGAACGCGCATGAGCTTATTAATGGTCTCGATCATGTGGACCGGGATCCGGATGGTGCGGGCCTGATCGGCGATCGAGCGGGTGATGGCCTGACGGATCCACCAAGTGGCGTAGGTGGAGAACTTGTAGCCGCGCCGGTACTCGAACTTCTCGACCGCTTTCATGAGGCCCATATTGCCTTCTTGAATGAGGTCTAGGAAGGAGAGGCCCCGGTTGGTGTATTTTTTGGCGATGGAAATGACGAGGCGCAGGTTGGCTTCGACCATTTCAGTTTTCGCCTTCAGGGCCTTACGCATCCAGAGGTGCAGGTCGTGGTTGGTGGTCTCGAACTGCTCGACATTGTGCCATGACTCAAGGGTGAGTTCCTTGATCGCGACTTCTGACTCGGCTCCCTTCTTGCGGGAGTATTTCCAAATCTTCTCCTGATACTCGCTGACGACGTCACAGAAGTCTTCGATCACTTTCTGTTTAAAGAAGTAGCGGCTGTAAAGGCGGGCGATTGATTGGAGGTTCTTGCTGAGAGTGGTTTCCAGCTTTTTCTTACCGCGCGGGGACTTCGCGGAGAGCTTCTTAATGATGCCGGTGGTTTCCTCGTGGATGCTGCGAACCTGATCACAGAGTTTCGGGAGAGCCTTCATGTAGCGCTCGCGGCTCTCGATCTTTTTATCAAGAATCACGCGGTCAAAGCGCTCCTTGCCCCGCATCAGCTTATCAGCGAGGGCGAGGTAGCCATTCGCGGTGAAGCCAAAGAGGTGAAGGTATTTTTGGACCTCGATTTCAGCATCCTCGATGCGCTTAGAAATCTCCACCTCTTGCTCACGAGTGAGGAGGGGGACTTGGCCCATTTGTTTTAGATACATCCGAACGGGATCATCGAGGATATCGAGTTTCTGGTCCTTGGGCTCTTCTTCGCCATCGATATCATTCTTTTTCTTGTCCTTAATGCGATCGACTTCTGAGGCGTCGATGATGTCGAACTCCATCTGCCGCAGGCGATCGAGAATGGCGGTGATGTCTTCTTCTTCGACGAGATTGTTTGGGAGGATCTCGTGGATGTCGTCATAGGTGAGGTATTCCTGTTCCTTGGCGAGCTTGATGAGTTCACGGATTTTTTCCTGAATTTCAGGAGTGTCGATGCGGTTCTTAGGCTTTTTTTCGCTCTTGCTTGCTTTTTTGGGAGAGGCCACTACTTCCGCTTCGCTCACGGTTTTCTTGGTGGCTGTGGCTTTCTTTTGGGCCTTTTTAGCGGGGGCTTTCTTCGTGACTTTTTTGGCTGCCTTCTTTGCCGCTTTTTTAGCGGTTTTCACGGCACCTTTTTTCGCGGCCTTCTTAGCGGGGGATTTTTTAGCGGGGGATTTTTTGACAACTTTCTTGGCGGCTTTTTTCGCTACCTTTTTGGTCGCTTTTTTAGCGGTTTTTTTAGCCGCTGCTTTTTTGGCGGGAGCTTTCTTTGCTGCCTTTTTAGCCGGAGCTTTTTTTGCAGCCTTCTTAGCGGTCGTTTTCTTTTTTGCCATGGTTGTAGAATGGGATTGCGGAGTGCAGGGGCACACCTCACCTATTATGGGCCAGCAGTGTGAATTTGCCGGATGAGTGTTGTTCGGGAGGATTGGGGTTTGGTCAAGTATTTTCCAAGTCGTTCCGGCCTTCTAAGGAAGGAAAGGGCAGCCTGTGAGGCGGGTTCCGGAGCTTTTTTTTCTAAAGGTCGCCACGCGTCACTTGGTATTTCTTGCCACAGCGAGGGCATTGGAGATTGAGCGTGGCGTCATTACCAAAAAGCTCTTCTGGCTTGTCTTTCCAAGCACTCAGGGTCGGGAGGATTTTTTCCAGCGAGCATGCGCAGGAGAATTTAAATTTTCTGGTTTCCAGGACCTTGCTTTGTTCTTTCTCGAGAATCTGGGCGACTGATTCGGCATTGAGGCTAGTGAGCCATTCTTCATCAAAGTCAGGCTGTGCGGCGATAAGCGCATAGTGATCATCAGGAAGGCGGAAAGCGCGGCCGGGGCGCTGTTCTGACTGTTCGTAAAAGTGGCTGATCCATTCGAGAGGATCGCTACTTTCGACCTCGATGGTGGAATTCCGCGTTTCATTCCCGGGGGTAATGGTCTGGGAGTAGAGGAAGTTACGATCCGGCTCGCGGACATCCTTCGTAAAGACGCGCCCAGTGATGTATTCGTGGACCGAGGATCCGGTGGCGAAGAAATTAACGCGCGGGGCGCGGAGGTTCGCGGTCCAAGCGATGGTCTCGGCCCAAGGGCGGGCGACGAGATGAAGGGTGAGGACGGCGAGGAGATCCTTGAGCGAGGTATCGAGATTTTCAGGGTGACGTTCTCCGATGTCCATGAGATGGAGGTAGTAGTCGGTGAAGACGGGGGTGAGATCTGCGCGCAGCATTAGGCAGTTACGATGGCGGATAAAGATGGACTCGACTTTCGTAAACTCGGCGACAGGTTCCGGGGGAAGATCAGACATGGATGGTGGTGAGTAGAAGGTTTAGAGAAGTTGCTGGGAAGCTTGGACTTCGTCAATGCTGAGTCGCTCGCGGGCCGTGGCGAGGTAGTCTTCATCAATGTCGAAGCCGGTGTAGCGGGGGATCTGCATGCGCTGTGCGGCGAGGGCAGAGCTGCCTATCCCAGCGAAGGGATCAAGGAGGTGCTGTGTGTCATTTTGGCCGTGAAGGCGGATGCATTGCTCCACGAGGGCGATCGGGAATGTCGCGGGGTGGGGGCGTTCTTTTTTTCGCGATTGGATGGTATCGTACGGGATGAACCAGTTATTCCCACGGCAGCGCTTATCTTCCCCTCCGGTGTGGCCCCAGCGCGTGATGTTTGATTTGTCCGCATACTCGACTCCCGCGGCGCGGCGCTGCAGGGGAACTTCTCCGGATCGCGTTAGGTGGAAGAGATACTCGTGGCAGTCATTGACGTAGCGCTTCGAGTTCAGGGGTTTAAAGTGACCGGCGGAAATGGTCTCGCCCTTTTTTGTTTCGACCGAGATCGACTTAATCCAGTGGAAGGTGTTTTGGAGGATGAATTGTGGGCCGCTCGGATCCTGAGTGAGTGCGAGGATCAGTTGGTGGGGCAGGAGCGGGTCAGAGGGGGCTGCTCCCACATTAAGAAAAAATGAGGCTTGCTCGCTCATCACGCGCCTTAGCTCGCTCGCCCATTCTTGGCACCAATGAATGAAGCTAGGGCGGTCTGAGTGGTCATCGTAGGTGCCGTAGTCGATGCCGATATTGTAGGGAGGAGAAGTGACGACGAGGTCGATACAGCCTTCTTGTAGCTTCTGCATGCCGGCGAGGCAGTCCGAGTGGATGAGTTCGATCACGCTGGCAGTTTTGTGGGGAAAGAGGGGGGATGAAAAGGTTTGTCTTTTGGGTTCTGGATCTGCGTTTCGCAGGAGTTCAGACCGTTTCACAGATGAGGGTCCTTCGAGGATCGTCAAAAAAAGTGATTTTAGGGCTATATTTTTCTTGATGATTCTCGTCGAGCGAGCCAGATTCCGCGCGCACCGAAAGGTGAAAAATCCGGCGTAGCTCAGTGGTAGAGCGGGTGACTGTTAATCACTAGGTCCTTGGTTCGAACCCAAGCGCCGGAGCCATATGAAGCTCTCTTACCGAAAGGTGAGAGAGCTTCTTCTTTTTTTAATCGGGGCTTTTTAGGCGGAGGGTGATGGCTTGAAGTGCGAGGCCAAGAAGGCTAGCAGCGAGGGCTAGAGCGGCGGCCTGAACAGGAATGATTATTAGAGAAATGGCAGCTTGGGCATCGGCAGAGAGATCATTGTCATGGTGCCAATCTGCTAAAAAGAAAAGGGCAACGATTGCGCTCAAGGTCGTAGGCAAGTAGTAAGGAGGCTTTGAGATCAGGGCGGTGAAGAGGATGACAAGGGCCGGAATCATCCCGAAGATTTCGATGAAGACGATTTTTCCGATCAATTCCCTTAGCTCTCCCTCGCTCCCCAAGTATTGTAAAAGCCATTTACTTCCTTGAGTAAGACGCGAGAGAAAAGGCATGGCAAGACAGAGGAGAGATGCGATGATCGCGATCTTAAAGGAGGGCTTCATTTTTTGAGATTTGGTCTCTTTGAAGGGAATGAGTTTTTCTTTTCTTTCTTTCTTTTTGACCCTGTTTTCGTTCTCCCATTACGGTGGCGAGGTTTGCGAGAATTATGATAGGTTTATTTGACGGAAGGGTCGATTGGAATTTGGTTTTGGCCTCGGGTTCACCACGGCGTCGTGAGTTGCTGCGAGAGGCAGGTTTGTCTTTCCAAATTCTCTCTCCGGAGGTGGAGGAGCTGGGTCCGGGGGAGCTCCCTCCTCGGGACTTGGCGCTGGCGAATGCTCGCTTGAAGTGTCTGGCGGTTTCGATGGCTCATCCTGAGGCGATGGTGATCGGCGCGGATACGGTAGTGGCGCTCGGAGGGCAATCTTTCGGGAAGCCGGTGGATCTCCAAGAGGCGGCGCAAAATCTCCGTCTTTTTCGTGGGAGGGTGCAGGAGGTGATGACGGGGGTGGTGCTTTCCCATGGTGAGCGGGTTTGTGAATTCGTGGATACCGCTTACGTGAAATTTTCTGAGTATTCAGATGAGGTGATCGCGGAGTATTTGGAAAAAGTTCCGGTGCTCGATAAGGCGGGCGGCTATGCCATTCAGGATCATGGAGAGATGATTATTGAGAAATTTGAGGGCGATTATCAGACGATCGTCGGTCTTCCGGTTTCCTTGGTTCTGGACCAATTGGAGCGGATGGGTTTTCCTGTGTCACCTTCAAGTCAATGAGTGAACTCCCGGCACGATACCCCCTCATTCTGAATCCTAAGGCGAAGGGTGAGAAGGGGAAGCGGGCGCTTAAGTTCATTATGGAGAATGCCACGCGCTTTACGATTTACGCGACGCGGAGCCGAGAGGAGGCGATCGAGCTGGCGCAGGGATTTGCGGCGCAGGGCGCGGAGCTTGTCATTGCGGCCGGGGGCGATGGGACTCTCAATGCTGTGATCGAGGGCTTGGCGGGATCACAGACTGCGCTGGGGGTCTTTCCTACGGGGACGATGAATGTCTTCGCGCGTGAGATGGGGATTCCCTACGATCAGTTGAAGGATGCGATGAAGGTGATCGAGGAGGGGCATAGCGAGGAGGTGGATCTTTTCGCGATGAATGGCGCGCCTTTTGTCCAGATGGCGGGGATCGGATTTGATGCTCAAGTGATTGAGCAGACGACTTGGGAACGTAAAAAGCGCTATGGGCCGCTGGCCTACGTCCTTTCTGCGACCAAGGTGATTCGTGAAAGTCCGCCGAAGTTGAAAGTGCGCTGTCAGGATGGGCGGGAGGTGGAGGGGGTCGCTCTTTTTGTGGGGAATGGCTCGCTGTATGGAGGGCAATTTCCTCTCTTCAAAAAGGCGAGTAATCGCGACAAGCTGCTGGATGTGGTGGTCTTTAAGGAGTTTGGTTTCCAGTTCGTGAAGGATTCCTTGAAGGGGCTGGTGAAAGGGGGGATCGATCCAGATTCTCACGGAGACAGTGTGGAGTATCTTCAGACGGAGAGCCTCTGTGTGAGCTCGGCAGAAGAGGTCCCAGTGGAGGTGGATGGGGAGTTGTGGGGCCGTTCGACAAGGGTGGATTTTTTATCAACTGGCAGGACCTTACGGGTCTTCGCGCCAAAAGAGCCAAAGGGGAAGCGACGATATGCCTTGTTGCGCAATCTTTCTCCGTGGGCCGATTAAGGAGAAGCTAAAGCGCCAAAAAAAATGCGCTTTCAGAACTGGTCTGAAGGCGCATTTAAGCGGGGAGCGGCCTGGGCGCGGAGCGCTCGACGGGGGGGCTCCGAATTTAGGCCGCGTGTTCCATGACCCCTTCCAATTTCTCCTGAGTGTTTTCCTGTGAAATC
The DNA here is from genome assembly GCA_937944055.1 of uncultured Verrucomicrobiales bacterium. Classification (GTDB taxonomy): domain Bacteria; phylum Verrucomicrobiota; class Verrucomicrobiia; order Verrucomicrobiales; family Akkermansiaceae; genus SW10. Next base: position 30,862 of record CALDZJ010000005.1, read on the forward strand.
ACCTTGGGGAGGTAGCGGAGAAGAGCGCCAACTCCTCCCTGCTCCTCGAGAAGAGGGGAGTTCCGCACGGTTTCGATCTGGATGCTGTGCAGGCTGGCGAGCCGGACGAGGCGCTCTCGATCATCGTGCGCTAGAGAGCTGGAAATGACGAGATGATCTGCCCAGCTGCTTCTGAGCGCGTTTTCAGTGGCGGCGACTCCGAGAGTGGCGAGACCGTTCGTGCGGACTGCCTGGAAGAGGCTTTTGACCAGTCCAGTGGATTCATCATGCTCAATCGAGAGGTAGCTTTCGATCGCTTCTTCAAGAATCTGCTGAATCCGCTGATCTTTGATTCCGGTCCGAATTTTATCGATCACTTTTTCCTGAAGATTCTTAGGGAGCGCCTCCTGAAGGCGGTTCACATAGCGAGGCTCACCAGCGATAATCAGGGCATTGTGCCCGCGCTTGTCCATCAATCCCTCGATGATCTCTACCTTCTCCTTGAGGAACTTTAGATCACGGTCGCGACGATGATTCTGGTAATGCTCACGCGTCCACTCCCGCCCGTTTCTCTTACGGATGTCGGGGCGTTCTGCGAGGAGTTCAGTGGAGGCTTCACCGAGATTGATTTCGATAATGCGGGCTGATTCTTGCGTGGTGAGAACGACAACGAAGCGATTGAAACGGTCCTTGATTTCCACCAGCGGGAAGATCGCAGGGCGGTCACTGGCGTGGAAAAAATCAGTCATGGGGACCTTGAAAGTGAGGGGCAGGAAGAAGGGCTGCTCGCCTGCTCTGGAAAAGATGGCGGCGCTCTTTTCCTTGGCCCACTTTGCATGGAGCCATTCCTGAATTTTTTCGCTTGCTCGATCAAACTGGGCCCGGCTTTCTTCGTCGAGACTCTTTCGGCTTGTTTTGGCCCAAGTGTCAAAGCGCTCCATTAATGCTGTGTGAGAGCTCTGAAGGTTAAAATAGGCGCTCAGGATGGGTGCTTCGCCAGCTGGGAGGTTCGCAAGGGACAGGATGTTCTTTCTTAAGGATGCGTAGTTCATAGTTTTTTCGGTTTAGATAATTGAGATTATTACGAATCTAAAAGCATGCAATTAATTTCGTGTCTTTTTTTTGAGAATGTCTGATTGAAGAATGATCTTGAAGAGAGAGACTAAGAAGAGGCCGTGCTTGCTCGTTCTGCCTTTCGTAAATTGTAAATCGTAAATTGCTTTTCAGAAGAGATGTCCCAATCCCTAGTCATTGTGACTCCTCGGCTCATTCGGCGGCATAATGTGCGCTGTGCGGGGCGGGCTGTGTTATGGGGCTTAGGGGCGGGTTCAGTCTTTTTGGTGATTTTTTTATTTTTCTGGGTTTTGGTGAGTTTGTTTACGGGTGAGAGGGCATTGACGAGGGCGGTGGTAGGAGGGGCCTTTTTTTTCGGAGTGGGTCTTTTCTTGCTGGGGCATTTTCATCTTAAGAAGAAGGGCCCTCAGGATTGGGAGCGCATTGCTCAAAAGCCAGATCGCCAAGCGGGGATGCGTTTATCGAGGTTAAGTAAGCAGGATTATGGGCAAGTGGGGCAGGGGCTTTTTGGTCTTTTCCTTTCCGGGCCCGAGTGGTTGGGGAGAATTGCGGAGGAGTGGCGCAGTGTGATTCCAGCAACTTTAGAGAGCGCAGAGGAATTAGAATCTCTGCGGCAGCATCTCGCGGCTCGGGAGGCGTGGGTGCCGATTGCGGATTTTTCAAAGCATGAGGAGGGGATCGCTCTCTTGACGAGGTTGAACCTCCTTGCGATTCGCGAACTCGCTGGAGAATGGCATTTTCATGTGACGGTGCAGGGTGTGGTCCCGCGCGGGGAGTCAACTCGCTGAGGGCGGAGCTGAATCATGTGCTGGTGATCCGCTGTGCTTCCTGATAATCAGTTCCTGAGATGAGGTTGAAAAAATGTGTGATGTTGTTTTCTCTGATGAGTTTTGGGGGGGTGAGCGGGGCTGAGCTTGATCCAGCTCAGGAGCCTTGGTTTGAGAGATACTGTCAGCAGAAGAATGCGCCGGAGGTGACGGAGATGTTGCTCAATGAGAGCGGGGAGCCGGAGTTGCTGGAGGGCTTTGTGGATCTCCTCGCAGCGGGGAACCTGGAGGATTGGGAAATGAAAGGCGGGCGCGCGAAATTTGCGCTGAAGGAGGGAGTGCTCATCGGGACCTGCATTCCGGGTGAGGCGAGTAGTTACCTGTGTACGAAGCGGAAGGACTATCGTGATTTTATTTTTAGTGGAGAGGTGAAATGGGAAGTGGATTTGAATTCCGGCGTGATGTTTCGCGGGAAATCGAATGAGAAGCATGCCGTTTATGGTCCGCAGGTCGAGATGGAGGGGATTGTTAATTCTCGTGGTTGGTCTGGTGCGATTTACGGTCAAAGTTGTGGTGGTTATTGGTATCCGCTTTGGCTCAAAGAACATGCTGCTGCGCGGAAGGCTCTTAAGAAGAAGGGGTGGAATCGGGTCACAATCGAGGCCCGTGGGAAGGTGGTGAAGACTTGGGTGAATGGCATCCCGGCTTCCCATTGGGCTGGAAGTGGGGACTACCTTTCCGGCTATCTCGGTGTGCAGGTTCATAAGGCGAAGGGTGGGGAAGTTCTCTGGAGGAATCTTAAGGTGAAGGAGCTGCCCTCCGAGCAGGAGCGCCTTGCGGAGCTGGATGCTTATTGGGCGGAGCTGTCTCGGACCGTTCAGGAGGGGGACTTTAAGGGGTATGAGGCGGCCCTCCATCCGGAGGGGGTGCTTGTTTCGGGAAGTCAGAAGAAGAGTTCTCGTCTGGCGATGGCTCTGGCTGGCTGGAAGAAGGACTTTGATCGCACAAAGAGCGGAGAGATGCGGGCTGAGGTGGAATTCCGCTTTTCGCAGCGCCTTGGGGATGAAAATACGGCGCATGAGACTGGGATGTTTCGCTATGCGAGCGCGATGCGGGGTGGTGAGATGGAGGAGGTTTATATTCACTTAGAAGCCCTCTTGGTGAAAAAGGAAGGCTGGAAAATTATGATGGAATTCCAAAGGGGCAAGGGAACGCGTGAGGAGTGGGAGAGCTTAAAACGCTAGGGCTTGGACAAGTGAAAATCTTGCCTTAGAGTCACGAGGTGGATTTCCAACTTGTGAGTGACTTTGGGCCGAAGGGTGATCAGGAGCAGGCGATCGCCAAGCTGGTGAAGTCGATTAAGGCGGGCAATAGGCACCAAACGCTGCGCGGTGTGACGGGCTCAGGTAAGACCTTTACGATGGCGAATATCATCGAGGAGATTCAGAAGCCTACTCTCATTATGAGTCACAATAAGACCTTGGCGGCTCAATTGTATTCTGAATTTAAGGCCTTCTTCCCGAATAATGCGGTGGAGTATTTTGTCTCCTACTTCGATTACTATCAACCGGAGGCCTACATCCCCCGTTCAGATACTTACATCGAAAAAGATTCATCCATTAATGAGGAGATCGAGCGCCTACGGCTCAGTACGATGGGTTCTCTGATCACGCGGGAAGATACCATCGTAGTGGCGAGCGTGAGCTGCATCTATGGATTAGGAAACCCACAGGACTATAAAGATATGATGTTCGGCGTTTCACAGGGTGAGGAATTGGGCCGTGATGAATTTCTCACGGAACTGGTGAATCTGCTCTTCGAGCGAAATGACATCTCCTTCCAGCGAGGAAACTTCCGGGTGCGTGGCGATGTGGTGGAGGTGCGGCCGGCTTACTTGGAGGAGACAGCAATCCGGATTGAATTCTTTGGGGATGAGGTCGATCGCATTAGCTCGATCGATACGATGAGCGGACAGATGATCGAGGAGATGACGCACTATGTGTTCTATCCTGCAAAGCAATTTGTGAGCTCCAAGGAAAAGCTCAAATCTGCGATGGTCGCGATCCGGCAGGAGCTCGATGATCGCATCGCGTGGTTTGAGAAAAACGGAAAATTGATCGAGGCGCAGCGGATCCGAATGCGCACAGAGTATGATTTAGAGATGATGCAGGAGATGGGGTTTTGTCAGGGGATCGAGAACTACTCTCGTCACATTACGGGGCGTAATCCGGGAGATCGGCCCTATACGCTACTCGACTTTTTTCCGGACGATTACCTTCTACTGGCTGATGAAAGTCATGCCACCCTTCCTCAGGTGAGGGGCATGTTTGAGGGTGATAAGAGCCGCAAATCAGTCTTGGTGGATCATGGGTTCCGACTCCCCAGCGCGATGGATAACCGGCCGCTGCGCTTTGATGAATATATGAAGATGACAAAGCGCCGTCTCTATGTGAGTGCGACTCCCGGGCCCTTTGAGATCGTCAATTCTCGGGCTGACAATACGACATTTATCCCGATTAAGTCACGGAAGGAGGATGATTTTGATCCGACTTTTTTTAAGCGTCTTACGATTCAGGCGAGTGGCTCGACGGAAGATTTAGAGGACTTCGATGTGTCACGAAGTGGCGGGCAATTGATCGTGGAGCAAATCATTCGGCCCACTGGCTTGCTTGATCCAATCCTGACGATGAGGCCGCTGAAAGCTCAGATCGATGAGACGATCGAGTTTTGCCAACAGCGAGTGGAAAAAAATGAGCGTGTGCTCATTACCACGCTGACAAAGAAGACGGCGGAGGACTTGACCGAGTATCTGCAGGGGGTAGACCTCAAAGTCCGTTACATTCACTCAGATGTAGATGCGATCGAGCGGGTCGAGATTTTACGAGCCTTGCGAGCGGCGGAGTTTGATATTCTGGTGGGGATTAATCTTCTCCGAGAGGGGCTAGATCTGCCTGAGGTCTCCTTAGTCTGTATCTTGGATGCCGATAAGGAGGGCTTCTTACGGAATGAAACAAGTCTAATCCAGACGGCAGGCCGTGCGGCGCGGCATGTTCACGGGGAGTGCGTTCTGTTCTGCGATACGGTGACGGACTCGATTCAATGCCTCCTCGATGTCACCGAGTATCGCCGAGGGGTGCAGCAGGAGTATAATGAAAAGCACGGGATCACGCCAAGGAGTGTGAAGCGTGCGGTGCAGAAGAGTCTGCATGACCGCGAGGTGACGAGTCAGACTGGGCAGGCGCTAAATAGCTCACTGGTGGCAGAAGATGAGATGGTCTTTAATGCGGTGGAGGTGATCCGTGAGATGGAAGAGGAGATGCAAAAAGCCTCCGCGAAACTCGAGTTCGAGAAGGCGGCGCACCTCCGCGATCAGATCAAAGAACTGAAGAAGCGAGCTGGAATTGAACAGCCGAAGCCGAAGAGCAGAGGCCCTGTCACTTTGAAACTCGCCAAGAAAAGGGGCAAGGGCCAGTAGGGTGTAGTGGCTTTTTAGGCGCCCATGTTCGCAGCCTTATTGGCACGTTTACGCTCGTTCGGGTCAAGAATGCGTTTGCGAAGACGGAGATGATTCGGGGTGACTTCTACGAGTTCATCTGGGTCGATGTATTCGATGGCGCGCTCGAGCGAGAACTTGAGTGCGGGAGGAAGCTTAACGGTGTTATCTTTACCGGCTGAGCGAATGTTATCGAGCTTTTTAGCCTTCACGGGGTTCACGGGAAGGTCATCGGCGCGGGAGTTCTCACCAACGATCATGCCAGTGTAGACTTCCTCGGTGGGGTTCACGAAGAGGGTGCCGCGGCCTTCCAATGCGGTGAGACTGTAAGCAGTAGCGGGGCCGGTATCCATCGAGACAAGTGTTCCAGCTTGGCGAGTCACGATGGCACCAGCCCAGGGCTTATACTCATCAAAGAGATGGGACATGATTCCGTGACCGGAGGTGATATTGACCAGCTCAAATTCCAGACCAATGATCCCACGGGTGGGGATGTTCGCGGTGATGAGAGTGCGCTGGGAGGAGTCGTTGGTTTCCATGTTTTCCAGAACTCCTTTACGATCGTTCAAGATCTTGAGGATGGAGTTGGCATACTCGGTGGGCATTTCGAGGAAGAGAGTTTCCCATGGCTCGAGGCGCTTGCCATTTTCATCTTCTTGGAGAATGACGGTGGGGCGAGAGACTAAAATTTCAAAGCCTTCGCGGCGCATCGTTTCTACTAGAACAGCGATCTGCATCGCGCCGCGAGCAGAAACTGCGAAGGTGCCGGCGAGATCGGTTTCTTCGACATGGATGGAGACATTGGTCTTCATTTCGCGGAAGAGGCGCTCATGAATGACGCGGGATTGGACATGCTTTCCATCTTTCCCGGCGAAGGGTCCATCGTTGATGGAAAACTGCATTTGGACTGAAGGGGGATCGATCGCGACGGCTGGGAGTGGTTCCGCATCTTCATCTCCGGCGATTGTCTCGCCGATGTCGGCGTCTTCAAATCCTGAGATGCCGACGATGTTACCCGCGATGCCGTTTTCAGTGTCTTGGATTCCGAGGTTATTATATTCGAAGATCTTACCAACCTTGGTGCGGACCTTGCTGCCATCTTTCTTAAAGCGGAAGACGGTATCGTTTTTCTTGATGGAGCCGGCGACGATTTTACCGATCGCAATGCGGCCTACGTAGTCATCCCAGTCGATATTTGAGACGAGCATTTTGAAAGGCGCGTCTTCATCGACGACGGGAGCAGGAATGTTCGCGACGATAGCATCGAGCAGGGGGGCGCAGTCGCCCTCGGTGGCATCATGTTGAGTGGAGAAGAATCCGTTTTTCGCAGATCCGTAAAGGGTGGGGGCCTCGAATTGATCTTCGGTCGCCTCCAGCTCGAGGAAAAGCTCGAGCACTTTGTCATGGACGGCGAGGGGATCTGAGTTCGGGCGGTCGATCTTATTGACTACGATGATGGGCTTTAGTCCTTCTTCGAGAGCCTTGCGTAGAACGAAGCGAGTCTGGGCCTGAGGTCCGCCAAAGGCATCCACCACAAGAATCACGCCATCGACCATTTTCATGACCCGCTCGACCTCACCACCGAAGTCGGCGTGGCCTGGGGTATCGACAATATTGATGGTGTAACCGTCCCAGGGAACGGCGGTGTTTTTCGCCTTAATCGTGATCCCTTTCTCACGCTCTAAATCCATGGAATCCATGGCGCGTTCGGTGACGGCTTGGTTTTCGCGGTAAGCGCCACCGGCCTTGAGGAGTTCGTCGACGAGAGTGGTTTTACCGTGGTCAACGTGAGCGATGATGGCGAGATTTCGGAACTTAGACATGGTGGTGGCGGATGGATACGGTCCCCTCAAACGTTGAGGGAGGCCGCTCCTTGCCTCAGAAATGCCAGAATAGCAAGAAATCGCTCGATTTGAATGAATCAAAAATCAGGGTCAGTGATTTTGGTTCTAAAAATTTCGGTAAAGTGAGCGGCGGAAATCGTGAGCTGAGGAGGGGGTGAATTCCGTTTCTTCAATTAATCATTCTGAGAAAAATTCGGGGGACAGAAGAGGAGATTCGCGACTAAGATCGCTTGGAAGAGTCGCCGAGGAGGAGTGCTGAACGCAATTTTTGACTGGTAATCATGATGGCTGAAGTTCATCCCTGCAAATTTGAAGTGCCGAAATTTCCCGCGCAGGTCCATAAACAAGGGCTTGCGCTCGCCTTAGAGCGCGGCTGCGGCCTCTCGGATTAGGGTCTCAGTTGTCTCCCAATTGATGCACTGATCGGTGATCGATTGGCCATAGGTCAGTTGGTCGAGAGCTTGCGGGAACTTTTGATGACCCTCGACGAGATGGCTCTCCAACATCGCTCCGATCACGGAGAGGTCTCCGCTGGCTCGTTGGCGGATAATCTCCTTAAAGACGGCGGGCATTTGCGCTGATTTCTTTCCGCAATTCGCGTGCGAGGCATCGATCATGATGCTGGGAGGAAGATCATTTTTGAGCAGGGTATCGCGGGTTTTCTTGATTGAGTCAGCATCGTAATTCGGGCCTAGATCACCGCCTCGCAGGATGAGGTGGCAGTGGGGATTCCCTGCGGTGGAGACGGCCGAGGCGACCCCTTGATGAGAGACTCCGAGGAAAGTTTGGGCTTGTGAGGCTGCTTTGATCGCGTTGATCGCGGCGCTGAGGTCCCCTGAGGTGGTGTTTTTAAAACCAAGCGGCATGGAGAGTCCGGAAGCCATTTGGCGGTGAGTTTGGCTTTCAGAAGTGCGGGCTCCGATCGCGGACCATGAGATGAGGTCGGCGATGTATTGCGGCGTGATGGGATCGAGCAGCTCAGTCGCTGTAGGGAGGCCAAGACTGAGCATTTCGCTCAGCACCTCGCGCGCTAGGGTGAGGCCTTTGTGAATGTTATCTGAGCCATCGAGATCTGGGTCCATAATGAGCCCTTTCCAGCCAACGGTGGTGCGGGGTTTTTCGAAATAAACCCGCATGACGATGAGGATTTTTTCTTTCACCTCCTCAGCCAAGGCGGCGAGTTTCTCCGCGTAGACTCGGCAAGCTTCAGTGTCATGAATCGAGCAGGGACCGACGACGAGGAGGAAGCGTGAGTCCGGAACGAAGAGTGAATCCCGCACGGCTTCCCGCGAGCGCAGGACGAGTTCAGCCTGCGAGTCCGTGCGGGCGACGTCTTGCATGAGGATCGCGGGTGAGGGCAGCGGGGCGTTGCGGAGGACGTTGACGTCAGAGATTTTTGCCATAAAACGGCAAGTCTTGAGTTTTTGGGTTCAAGTATCAAGCCTCGGTTGATAGAGGGAGGCATGCAAGCTAAAGGAATCCAACTTCTCGAGTCTCTCACGCAAGCTCACAGCGTCCCCGGTCATGAAGATGAAGTGAGGGAAATTTTTATCAATGAACTCAGAGCTCATGGTGAAATGGGAAGTGATAAAACGGGCTCGGTGTATTGCGTGAAGGGGAGCAGTGGTCCGCGGGTCATGGTGGCAGGTCACATGGATGAGATTGGCTTCCGTGTGCAGAATATTTTAGCGAATGGTTATTTAAAAATGGTCCCGGTGGGTGGTTGGTGGGGTCACACCCTGCTGGCACAGCGCGTGGAGGTGAAGACCCGTGAGGGGGTAAAAATCATTGGCACGATCGCTTCACGCCCGCCTCATTTTCTCTCTGAATCTGAGCGTAATAGCGTGATCGGGGTGCCAAATATGTTTGTCGATATCGGGGCGCGTTCGCGCAAGGAAGTTGAGGATTGGGGGATCAATCTCGGTGACCCAATCTGCCCATGGAGCCCTTGGACTCCGATGCATCAGCCGGATTGGTATATGACCAAGGCTTTCGATAATCGTGTCGGCATGGCGGGAGCGATCCAGGTCGGACAAGGAGAGGTGCCTCAAAATTGCCAACTCATCGTAGCGGGCTCAGTGCAAGAAGAGATGGGGCTGCGAGGGGCTAAGACTTTGGCCAATGTCACTAAGCCAGATGTCGCGATCGTCTTAGAAGGGCCTCCAGGAGATGATACTCCGGGGATGCCTCTCGGCGAGTGCCAAGGAGCACTGGGTGGAGGGGTGCAAATCCGTCTGCATGACCCCAGCGCGATCATGAATCCTCGCTTAGCGCAATTCGCGATCGAGGTGGCGCGGCGGGAGGGGATCCCGCATCAGGTCACGGTGAGAGCTAGCGGAGGGACTGATGCCGGGGCCTTCCACCTCGCCAATGAAGGAGTGCCTTCAGTGGTGCTGGGAACTCCTGCGAGATACATTCATTCTCACAATTCCATCATCTGTGCGGCGGACTATCACGCGATGGTTGCTCTGAGTCAGGCGATGGTGAATCAGCTCGATGAAGAGATAGTGAGTTCTTTCACTCGCTACCTATAATTTTTCATTAGAATTATAGTGGATCTAAGACGTCTCATCTGATTTTCTTCTTGTCATGAAGGAGATTTGGAATGAGGCGTTTTTGATTTATAATCTCCCTCTCACTCTGATTCTGGGCTGCATGACTTTATTCTGGGTGGCCAGCCTGTGTGGGTTAGGTGATCTAGATTCTGATGTGGACCTCAACCTAGAGGGTGATGTTGATGGGGATCTTCACGGGAGTGATGGCGTGTTCGGCTTCATCATGAGGGCGGTGAATGCACAGGATATTCCCGTGATGCTTGTCTTAAGTCTCCTCTCGCTCTTCATGTGGATTATTGCGATTGCGAGTAATTTTTATCTAAACACGAGCCAAAGTGGGCTCATCGCCTCAGGGCTATTTATTGGGAATTTTATACTCAGCGTCATTTTGGTGAAGTTGGTGACTCAGCCTCTGCGCCCGATGTTCCGCTCGATCAAGAATGATAAAGAGCATCAAGAGCCGTTGGTGGGCTCCTCCGGAATTGTGAAGAGTCGGCTGGTGGACGCCGACTTTGGGCAGTGCGAAGTGATCCGCCCCAAGGGCGCTCCAGCTCTTCTTAACTGCCGACTGGCCGAGGGAGAGCGCTCTTTGGCCCGCGGCGAGGAGATTCTCGTCATCGGGCAGGATCCTGAAACCCAAAAATTCATCATCAAATCTCTTAAAAATTAAAAATGAACGAATCTATGAAAATGTATGAAATGATCCCGTTAGCTCTCGCTCAAGAGTTACTCGTCATCGGAGGAGTCGCGGTTCTTGTGCTCGTCGGTCTTGCTGTTTTTATTCTCCTCACTTTCTACCGGAAGGTGGAGAAGGGAACGGCTCTCGTCCGCACTGGTTTAGGTGGAACGAAGGTCTATTTTAACGGAGGCGTGGTCGTGCCGGTGGCCCATCGTGCTGACATGATGGATATCTCCTTGAAGCGGATTGAAATCGACCGGACCGGAAAAAATGGCCTCATTTGTAAGGATAATCTCCGCGCTGATATCAAGGTCGCCTTCTTTGTGCGCGTGAATAATGCCGGGGATGATGTCTTGCGAGTCGCAGAGTCAATCGGTTGTGATCGGGCCTCGTCTGAAGAGGAAATCCGCGCTCTTTTTGATGCGAAGTTTTCAGAAGCACTCAAGACTGTGGGTAAGCGCTTTGACTTTATCGCGCTTTATGAAGATCGCGATACCTTCCGTGATGAGATTTTGAAAGTCATCGGGACGGATCTGAATGGTTTTGTGTTGGATGATGCCGCGATTGACTATCTGGAGCAGACTCCGCTGAGCATGCTGGACCCAGACAACATCCTCGATGCGGAAGGAATCAAAAAAATCACCGAATTGACCGCGAGTCAGGCTAAGCTCGCTAATAATATTCAGCGAGATAAGGAAAAGGTCCTGAAGCAGCAAGATGTGGAGGCCCGCGAGGCCATTCTAGAGCTGGAACGTCAACTCGCCGAGACGGAGGCCAAGCAAAAACGTGAAGTCGATACAGTGCAGTTCCGCGAAGAGGCCGAGGCCCAAAAAGTGCAGGAAGAAGAGCGCCAAAAGGCCGAGCAAGCCCGCATCGCCGCTGAAGAGGAAATTGAAATTTCGGAGGAAAATAAGCAGCGTCAAGTTCTCGTCGCCCAGCGCAATAAGGAGCGCACGGATGGGGTGGAATTAGAGCGGGTGGAGCGCGAAAGAATGCTGGAGGAGATCGAGCGGAAGCGGGTCACCGAGCTGAAATCGATCGAGGCCGAGAAGGCAGTCGAGGTTCAGAAAAAGGAGATTCAGGAGGTGATTCGGGAGCGGGTGGCCGTTGAAAAAGGAGTGGTTGAAGAGCAGCAACGTATTAAAGATACGGAGGAATTTGCGACGGCTGATCGCTATAAGCAGGTGACGGTCACGAATGCTGAGGCGAACGCGCAAGAGTCCTTAATCAGTAAAATTAAAGAGGCTGAAGCTCAGAAGGAGTCTGCGCAATTGCGGGCTGATGAGAATGCCTACGCGGTCTTAAAGGAGGCGGAGGCTGCGAGATCTGCCGCTGAGATGCGCGCTTCTGAGCGCGTCATCCAAGCGGAAGCTGAGGAGACGGCCGCCGAGAAAGAATCTGCGGCGAAGAAGATGCTCGCCGAGGGCATCGTGAAAGAGTCCGCTGCGGAGGGAATCGCCGAAGCCGATGTGCTCCGCGCGAAGGGCGAGGCAGATGCGAAGGCGATCGAGCAAAAAGCGGCGGCGATGAAGCTCTTCGAGGAAGCTGGGCAAGAACATGAGGAGTTTAAGCTGGAACTTGCTAAGGAGAAAGATGTGGAGCTCGCGGAGATCGATGTGCAGCGCCAGATTGCCGAGCAACAGGCAGTGGTGGTGGGAGAGGCCCTGAAGTCAGCCAATATCGATATCGTGGGTGGTGAGACTGAGTTCTTCGACCGGATCACGAAGGCGATCACGACCGGTAAAGTAGTGGATCGCACGGTTGGCAATAGTCGCGTGTTGGATGATGTGAAGGAGACCTTCTTCAATGGTGACCCAGAATATTTCAAGAGCCAGTTATCCACTTGGATCGATGACTTCGGGATTAAGAGCGAAGATCTGAAAAACCTCAGCATTAGCGCCCTACTCGGGAATTTAGTCAGCACGGCTCGTGGGGAAGAGCGGCAGAAAATCGTCGGAATGCTCGGAGCGGCTGAGAGGTTTGGAGTCGGCGAAATGAAAGCAGCAGACCTTCTAAAAAAGCTCGGCTAGTGAAGTCAACTGACTGAGGAGCCGCGGACGAGAGAAGACCATCAAGGTCTCGCAAGCAGCTCCCCATTATTAGGTTCACGCTTAGAACCCATTCCAAATGCCAGAAGAACAACAGCAGCTAGAGGGCGGTGCCTATGAGGTGATCCGCGCGCGTCTTGAAAAGGGCGGGAGTGAGCTTCAAGCTCGGCTCACCGCGCTCAATGATGCCCGGCAAGAGGTCTTCGGCGCAGTTGAGACTGAGCTCATCTCGACTGAGCGCATCTCGACCGAGCATAATTGTGTTCCTCGTGATCTCGTCGCGGTGGGGGAAAACCGCTTTCTTTTTGGCTACAATATCCAATTCGGTCTGAAAGCGACTACCGGAGTGGAGGATGTTTTTGCTGCGTATGATTACGATCCAGAAAGACATTCCTTCCGTCTTGCCGATCTTTCAGAGGTTTTTGCTGACTCGGGATTTGTCGATGATTTTAGATATCTTTTCAAATACTACCGTGAGGCGGTTTTTGTGAAATTCATGGTGATCGGGCCGCATCTTTTTATGGCGATGCGGATTGGCAAAGCGATCACGGATCTGAAGGCCTTTAAATGGCTCATTAAGGGTGATGGGACCTTGGAGTATCTTGGGAATCGTTTTGACCATGAGTATCAATTTCCAGCGCAGCAGGAGTTCGAGTGGCAGCGTGCTCATCGTGATATGCAGCGCTCAGGAGAGCATCCACATGTTTCGATTGAGGATCGTGTGTTTGTCGAGACGGTGGGCGGAGACCTCACAATTAAGGTCGAGGATAATACGGCCTCTGGTGCGGGGATTTACCAAGAAGCGGTGAGTGAACTTGATCAGACTCTCGATGATGCGGAGATTTTTTACGCCACGGTAGGTCCGTTGATCTTACTCCGGATTCTCCCTTATCGCGAGGAGCTGCATCGCTATCTCGTCTTTAATGAGAAGACGCAAACAGTGCATCGGATTGATGCGATCGGTCATTCTTGCGTGCTACTTCCGGACGATCAGGGGCTGATTTTTTCCAATGGTTACCTCTTGTTGACGGGGGAGTCTAAAGTCTTTGAGACCGATCTCACAGACATGCGCTTTGAGCGCCGAGTGCTGAGCGCAAATGGGGAAGACACTCTCTTCGTCTTCTACAATCGCCTCAGCGGTGACTATGTCCTCCTTTCTTATAATATGATCAGCCAGTCGGTGGAAACGCCGGTGATTTGTAGCGGGTATTCGCTCTTTCCGGATGGGCGGATGATCGTGTTCCGGAGCGAGAGTGAGGCCTCGAAGCATCATGCTTTACAAATCTGGCAGACTTCCTACTTGAGCGATGAGGTGGCTTCAAGTCAGGCCTCGAGCAGTGATTCACTCCTGTTTAAAATTGGCAATGCGGAACTCGTCCGAGGAATGGCTGAGTGTCGTGAAGTGCTCACCTTGCTTCGGAAAGATGATACGTATGGCGATCTCTATCTCGATTTAAGTAAAAAAACGGGAGATATCAGCGATTCCTATTTTTGGCTAGCGCAGGAGGAAGTTGGCGATCTTGCCTCTCCGCTCCAAGATATCCGAGGAGCTGCGACGTCGGCGATTGATGAGTTCGAAAAAGTGCAAGGCTTGCGCCGCTCGACTGGGGAGCGGACCCAAGCAGTCCGCGACACGGCGGAAGAACTTTTACGGGCAATCCGGCATTCGCCGGCGGATGATATCTTTGGCTTTGTGCACCATTTAGCGGAGCTACGGAGGAGCCGCGGAGAGGTCATCGGCTTACGTGATCTGCGCTACGTGGATACGCTTTTGGTGGAGACTCTTGAGGAGGATATTGTGGAGGCCACGGAGAGGACCGCCAAGCAGACGGTGGCCTTTTTGCTAAAGCCGGAGTCCCTCGTGCCTTATCAAACCGCGGTCGAAGAGCAGGAAACCCGCGTGCCGCAGCTCGCTAAGGTGGTGGAGGCTGATCAAGTCGCTGAGGCCCTAGATGCTGCTGGGGCGGAGCTAGAGATGCTCATCGAAATTGTCGGGAACCTGAAGATCGAGGATGCCACGCAGACGACGGCGATCATAGATCGTATTTCTGCGATTTACGCGACCTTGAATGGGGTCCGAGCGGGGCTGAAGAATAAGCGGCTCGATCTCGCGAAAGGCGAGGGGCTTGCCCAATTTGGGGCGCAAATGAAGCTGCTGAGTCAGGCGGTGGTCAATTATTTAGACCTCTGTGACAGCCCGAAAAAGTGCGAGGAATATCTCACAAAAGTCATGGTCCAGCTGGAGGAGCTGGAAGGGAATTTTGCGGAATTTGATGACTACGTGGAGGAGCTCTCTGGGAAACGAGAAGAGATTTACGAGGCTTTTGAAAGCCGTAAGCAAGCCCTCCTCGAAAAGAAAAATCGCCGGACAAATCAGCTCGTGAAGTCTGCGGAGCGGATTCTCTCGGGCATCAAGAACCGCTTGGAAGGCTTTGCGGAAATTAATGAGATTAACGGCTACTTCGCGAGCGATCTCATGATCGAGAAGGTGCGCGATATCATCGAGGAGCTCACGGAGCTGGGGGATGCCGTGAAGGGGGATGATTTACAGACTCGGCTGAAAACGACCCGTGATGACGCGGTGCGCTCATTGAAGGATCGGAAGGAGCTCTTCGTAGATGGACAAGCGATTATTAAATTTGGGAAGCATCGTTTTTCAGTCAATGAGCAGGAGTTAGAGCTGAGTATTGTGCCGAAGGATGGCGAGATGTGCTTCCATCTGAGCGGGACGAATTTCTTCGAGCCCGTGCTGGATGGGGATTTTCTGGCCACTGAATCGGTTTGGGAGCAGGAGGTGATTTCTGAGACGGATGAGGTCTATCGTGCGGAGTGGTTAGCTTATCAATTTCTCCTCCATGGGGGAGAGCAAAGCTTAGAGCAGTTCATGCAGCCTCGCTATCAGGAAGGCTATCTCAAGGGGGTGCATGATCTAGATGCCGCGCAGCTGATCGAGGTCCTCTCGCCGATGCGGGCAGGTGCCGGATTACTTCGCTTTAGCTCTAAGATCCGTGCCAAGGCTCTTTTAAAATGGGCCGGCTTAGCTGAGGAACTACGCTCGGATCTTTCGATCCGTCTTCGCGCTCACGGTGAGAAGTTACGGGCCTTCGGGGCGAGCGAGTTTGCGCAGATTCAGCGAGGCACTTTTCTGGAGGAGCTGAGCCGCCACTTTAGCGAGGATGAGGCGCAATACCTTTTCGATGAGATTTCAAATGGCCCGGATTTCGTGGTTTCGAAAGCGGCAGTGGCTCTCACTGATCGCTTGAAATCGGAATTACTTTCTAAGCGAGCCGCTAAGGTCTTTGAGGCGGCCTTGGCCGAGTTCCAGGACTCTTTGGAAGGGCGCTTTGCGGTGGCGCTTGATTGGTTGGGTTCCCTGACCGACCGGGATGAAAGCTACGAGGCCGCTTACTGGATTGCGAAGGGGGGATATGAGGAACGCTGGGTCAAAGAGGCGGATCTTTCCGCACGCGTGGAGGGATTGAAGGGAGGTCACGCTCGCATTCAGAAAGGCCAGATGGAGCTAGATTACCATGAATTTATGGATCGGCTCGGAGCCTTTGCTCGGAATGAGGTGCCCACTTTTAGCGCTTATTTGGAATCAAAACAGAACTTGGTCGATGAGAAGCGCAAGGCAATGCGTTTGGATGAGTTCAAACCTCGTGTGATGTCTGCCTTCGTACGAAATCGCCTCATTAATGAGGTCTACCTTCCGATGGTGGGTGATAATTTAGCGAAGCAAATGGGAACCGCCGGTGATGAGACTCGGACGGATCGGATGGGCCTTCTCCTGCTCATTTCCCCGCCGGGCTATGGAAAGACGACCCTGATGGAATACATCGGGAATCGCCTCGGTCTGACTTTCATGAAGATTAATGGGCCGGCACTGGGCCATCATGTGACGTCCTTAGATCCAGAAGACGCGCCAAATGCCTCCGCGAAGGAAGAAATCGAGAAACTCAATCTTGCCTTAGAAATGGGCGATAATGTCATGATTTATCTCGATGATATTCAGCACACCCACTCCGAGTTTCTTCAAAAATTCATTAGTCTTTGCGACGGGCAACGTAAGATTGAAGGTGTCTATAACGGGAAGGCCAAGACCTATGATCTGCGCGGGAAAAAGATCGCGGTCGTAATGGCTGGGAATCCCTACACCGAAACGGGCGGGAAATTCCAGATTCCCGACATGCTCGCAAACCGTGCTGACACCTATAACTTAGGAGACATCTTGGGTGATCACGAGGAAGCCTTTAAGGTGAGCTTTGTCGAGAACTGCCTCACCTCGAACCGGGTCCTCAGCCAGCTTGCGAGTAAGAGCCAGAAGGATGTCTATGCGGCTCTTGCCGTCGCTGAGACTGGCAGCACAGAAGGGGTTGATTTTGAGGGGAATTACACCCCGGCTGAGATTGAGGAATTTGCACAAACGCTCAAACGCCTCCTCCGAGTGCGTGATAGCATCATGCGCGTGAATATGGAATACATTCGCAGTGCGGCGCAGGAGGATGCCTATCGCTTAGAGCCTGCCTTTAAACTGCAAGGATCCTATCGTAACATGAACCGCATCGCCGAGAAGGTCCTTCCCCTCATGACGATGGAGGAGGTCGAAGGGCTCATTTTTGATCACTATGAAAATGAATCTCAAACTCTCACCACTGGAGCGGAGGCTAATCTTTTAAAATTCAAGGAAATGGAAGGCGTGCTTTCCGAGGGGGAGAAGACTCGCTGGGCTCAAATTAAGAAAGACTTCGGGAAGCAAAAACTCCTCGGTGGAGCGGGTGAGAATGATCCTGTGGCCCGGGTGGTGGCTCAGATGACTCAGTTTAACGATGGCCTAGAAGCCATCAGTCAAGGATTGGCTAGGCCGCCCGCGCTTGCGGAGGGCTCGATCGCTCAGCTGCAGGCCATCATCGAGGGGCTCCGTGCTGTCCCGGTGCAAGTTGATATCAACGTGGTCCCCGTGCAGGACGAAGGCGATAGCATTGAGAGCATTTCTAAAAAGGCAAAGTCTCCCCCAATTGATATCAAACCAGAGCTGCGCCAGGGGGCGGACCTCGAGTGAGTTTTTTTAAAAACCTAGTTCCCCGTGAGGAAGGGTTTCACTTTGCCCAGTTCAAGTGAGCCACCGAGCCAAGCGAGAAGTTGATTCATCTCCGGGTGATCGTTTCGTAGGGCTTGGAGGGAGTCCCAGCCACAATGGGTGCGGCCCCGAGAGGAGGAGATTTTCTCAATTTTGAGCCGTCCCATGAGAGCCTCGGTTTCTCGATCCATGGCATTTTGAATCTGCGCAGGATGGGGGAGGTCATCCAGATCGGCAGGAGAGAGGCCAAAGCTTGTGACTCCGATGCCTAGCTCAGCCGCGAGACTCCGGACTTGGTCACCGAGCGACTCATCCTGAATCGACCCAGCGAGGAAGAGCTCACCGGAGTTCGCCCAAGGGGAGGCACTCAAGGTCTGAAAGAGATCTTCTCGGAAGCTATCGTGATTTGTTTCCACCCTCATGCGGACAGATTCTAGGCGATAGGGTGGGAGGCCCAGAGTTTGTTTGAGCGCAAGGTGTGCGGAATCAAGCTCCAAGCCATCATCATCAAACTGCCCATGTTCCCAGTCGACGAGAACCATTTCAGGGAACTTCCACAGGTTACCCAATGGGGCGCCGGATGAGAGGGATTCACGGAACTCAAAGGTGAATTTATTGCAGGTTTCCGCGTATTTTTGCACGATTGCGCGGAATTTCCCGAGCCGCAGCATCGCTTGGTCGATCGAGTTGTTATCTCCGAGTTCATCGAGCCGGCCTTGCTGCATGGCTACTAGCTCCTGCGCGCCAGAGAGAGCGGGCATCGCAGCTCCTCGCTTATAATATCCCTGCCCCTTTTCCACCTTCGCGATGGGTGAGCTG
Source organism: uncultured Verrucomicrobiales bacterium (assembly GCA_937944055.1). GTDB lineage: Bacteria > Verrucomicrobiota > Verrucomicrobiia > Verrucomicrobiales > Akkermansiaceae > SW10. The sequence goes on from CALDZJ010000005.1 coordinate 49,197, forward strand.
GGGTCACAAGACATGACTGAGAAGTGATAGCGGAGAGAGGCGTCTGAGTAAGCTCCATCCATATTGAGTCTGAGTAGGCGGATCAGTTCAGTTCCCTTGATGGCTTCCTTGGGATTGGCAGGCAGGATCTCGGAAAGGAGGTCTGTTAATTGTGTTCGGAGACTCATAGAGAAAGTTTAATGCGATGAAAGAGGCGAGGACTGATGCAAGGCGATGAGCCCCACTTTGGGCAAGCCCCAAGTCACGAGAATGTTAAAAAAAATCTCATTCTATGACTTATAGGTGAATTTAGGGCACTTTTCAGCCGAATGGATCAATTCCTCTTGCCGTCTTAATTCATGAACTGTTACCAACGCGCCATGAAAGCTCTTGCGACTCTCGTCATCTCTCTCACTCTCTCCCTTTTCTCAAGTGCTCAAACGGCGGAGGAGATTATGAGTTCCGTTCGTCAGGTCGCGGTGCTTCAAGGAGACCAAGACCTTAACGGAGTGATTCGCAAAGGGGCTCAAAAAACCCCACTGACCTTGTTCCTGCGAGGGAAAGATATTCAATTCGCCCTCAATGGAGGAGCCGAGCGCTTCCACCTGCGTCTCAATGAAGATAGCCAGCAGTTACGGGAGCTCGTCGGCGGGAGATCAAACCCATTTCCGCCAGCCAAAATTTCTGCCCCGATCGCTAACACGGACGTCAGCTATGAAGACCTAGCCCTCACCTTTCTCTACTGGCCCAATCCCCGCATCATCCAAGAAGAGAAAATTGAAGGGCAGCTGTGTTGGCGTCTCCACGTAGAGAATCCTCAGGCATCCGGCCGCTACCGTCAGGTGAGTGTCTGGGTCTCTAAAAAGCAACGCGCCCTCATGCGAGTCGTAGGATACGGACCTCGTCCAGACTCAGTCGCGATCAAGCAATTTGAAATCACCAAGGTCATGAAGGCCAATGGGGTTTACACCGTGAAGACGATGAAGGTCAGCAGCTTCGGGAAGGATCGCCGCGTGAACGGCATCACCTACCTCGAATTTAAGAAGCCCAAGCGCAAGGCGCGTTAGAGGCCACGCAAGGCGCGTTAGAGGCCACGCAAGGCGCGTTAGAGGCCACGCAAGGCGCGTTAGAGGCCACGCAAGGCGCGTTAGAAACCACGCAAGGCGCGTTAGAAACCACGCAAGGCGCGTTAGAAGCCGCGCAAGATGCTCTGAATATTCCGCACGATTCCTACGGTGGAAGCCGTGTTCTGGATCGAGCGGGTCACATTACCGTTGCCGATTCTGCTTCCGCTGTTGGCTCCGTTCGCTCCACCTTGTGGGCCTGGAGCAGGAGTCGCTGAGTTCGAGGCACAGCTGGAAAGGGCGGTGAAGGAAAGGGCGAGAGTTAAAAGGAAAGCGGGAGAGGAGAAATTTTTCATGAACTTGGGGGGAGGTCGTTTTTGATTCCAAAAATTTGATTTTGAAGTGGGGAGTCTGTCACCGCCCGGGCTAGGCGTCCAGATCAAAGGCGGTGTGCACCACGCGCGCGGCTTCCTCGATCTGCTCTTCTTCCACCGTGACAGAAATTTTAATTTCGGAGGTCGAAATCATTCCGATATTAACTCCAGCCTTGCCGAGGGCATCGAACATTTTGGCGGCGACTCCGGAATGGCTACGCATCCCGATTCCCACGCAAGAGAGCTTCGCGATGCCGGCCTCGGTCTCAATGCTGGCATCGCCACCGAGGTCAGCAAGCACTGGCTTCAGCGCACTTTGAGCGCGGCCCAGATCACTGGTATGCATCGTGAAAGAATGGCGGGCGAGGCGATCGCTCGCGATGTTTGAGACGATCATGTCAATATTAACCTCAGCATCAGCGAGCGCGCCGAGGATGCGCCCAGACATGCCGGGGTGATCTGGGATTCCGGTGATGGTGACTCGGGCTTGGGAGCGCTCGATCGAGACTCCGCGGATGACGACTGATTCCATAGCTTCGTGTTCTTCGGTGACGATGGTCCCCGGGTTGTTGTTGAGTGATGATTTAACTTCGAATTTTACGCCATATTTTTTGGCAAACTCGACTGAGCGGGACTGCATGACCTTCGTCCCCACCGAGGCGAGTTCTAGAAGTTCATCGTAAGAAATTTCTGGGAGTTTACGGGCTTTTTTGACCACTCGTGGATCAGCGGTATAGACCCCATCGACATCTGTGAGGATCTGGCAGAGGTCTGCCTCCACCGAGGAGGCCACCGCGATGGCCGAGAGATCAGAGCCCCCACGGCCGAGCGTGTGGATCATCCCTTCTTCGGTGATTCCTTGGAAACCTGCGACGATTACGGTGCGATCTTCAGCGAGGTAGCGCTTGAGGAGGCTGGGATCAATTTTCTCGATCCGTCCACGGGTGTGCGAACCACTTGTGGTGATGCCGGCCTGCCTTCCAGTCGCCGAAACGGCCTCGATCCCTAGTTCATTCAGCGCGATCGAGAGGAGCGCGATTGATTGTTGCTCGCCGGATGAGAGAAGGACATCCATTTCGCGCTCCGTGGGCTCATCAGAAAGCTCTGCGGCGAGGGCAATGAGCCGATCAGTCACTCCGCCCATCGCAGAAATGACGGCGATGACCTGATTCCCCTGATCGCGTTCTTTTTTAATCCGCTTGGCAACGTTCCGAATGCGATCAATCGAGCCGACCGAGGTGCCGCCGTATTTTTGGACGATGAGAGCCATGAATGAGCTGTCTTTAGAGGGCTGGGCTGCTTTAGGCAAGCTTGAGCCATTTGAGAAAAAAAATCCTCCACCTTTTCGGAGAAAGGCGGAGGATCATAGGGAGAGAGAAAATGAGGCCTCTTAACGGCGGCGGCGTAGCAAGCCAAGCAGTGCAAGACCTCCCAAGAGAGCGGTGGAGGGCTCTGGAATTTGAAAAGAGCCCTCAACGACAAGTGAGTCGCTAAAGAGCCGGAATTGCTCTGAGTCTGCGTTAAAAGAGTTTCCATTAGGAAAGGTAGCGGTAACAGTTACGGTAGTGACCGGATCTCCGCTGACCTGGTTACCACTCAGGGTAGCACTGGTATGATTTCCCGATTGTGCCTGAAATGTCGCTACGGAACTTACGCCAAGTAACAGCTCGAAATTAAGAGCGTTCGGCTGAGTGGAACTAAATACAGCTCCTCCAAACTCTAGCTGACTCGCGAATGTAGCGGTGACATTAAAAGTTCCGGGAATGAAGTTTGCTGGGACCGGGGGGAGATCGACCTGCCAACTGATCACGCTGTTGGTAAAGTCAGCACCAGTGCTAGCGAGGTCTCGACCAATGACATCGCCAAGGCCGGGAGCAAAGTCGCTGCCAACCGTTGTCGATCCGGCATCAATTTGTAGAGGCGCAGTGTTTACAACAATTCCAAGGTAGTCTCCGGAGGGGCTGGAGCCGAAACCGCTAACATTGATTGAGGCGGAATCGTCACTCAGAGGACCGAAGGTTACTGTGGTCATTGCTGAACCAAAGCTAGAGGAGAGTGCGAACAAAATAAGAGGTTTTGAGTAGGCCATTATAACAACAATTGTTTGTCAAGAGTAAGCAGTTAGCGGGCCATTGGAAGAAATTAATAAAATTATTTTCCTTTTTTTCAAAGAGTCTCGATGCGAAAGACAACCGGTCGCGCAGTGAGGCAATCCAGTTTTTCCACCTCGGTGAGGGCGATTTTGAGCCGCCCGAAGGAGCATTTATGGAGGAGGAACACCATTTCTAGGAAGTCAGCGTCAGGGTTGTTCGCATCAACCGGAGAGTGGGTCCCTGAGATGCCGATTTGATGTTCGGCGAGAATTGTAGCGATGTTGGCGATCACGCCGGGTTGGTCCGTGACGGAGAAACGGACGTAATAGGAGGTCACGGTATCGTTGATTTCCACCAGAGAGCCGCTCTCTCGATAGGGGAGGAAGCCTCGGTCACTGCGGTCGCTACGAGCGGCTTCCACCAAATCGGATACGACTGATGAGGCGGTGGGGCCTTGACCAGCACCGCGTCCGTAGAAGAGGGAGTCGCCAAGATGATCACCCTTTAATGCGACGGCATTAAAGACGCCGTGAACTGAGGCAAGGATGTGAGTTTTTGAGAGAAATGAGGGCTGCGTGCGGATTTCAATTTTACCATCGTCGCGCTCGATGACGAGGGAGAGCAGCTTGACAACATAGCCCAGATCTGAGGCGAACTTGATATCGAGAGGAGTCACTTTCTCGATCCCTCGCACGTAAACTTCCTTATAGTTGACTAAGAAACCATGAGCGAGAGAAGCGAGCAGAATGGTCTTGTGAGCGGCATCCCAGCCGTTGACATCCAGCGTCTCATCCGCTTCGGCGTAGCCTAGGTCTTTCGCCTCTTTCAGGGCCTCAGAGTAGGCGAGGCCCGCCTCAGTCATCCGCTGTAAGATGTAATTTGAGGTTCCGTTGATAATGCCGGCGATGGTCTCAATGCGGTTAGCAATGAGTGATTCTTGCACCGCCTTAATGATGGGAATGCCACCGGCCACGGCCGCTTCAAAGTGGATCGCCGTCTGTTCTTGCTTTGAGAGCGCAAAGAGCTCAGCCCCTCGCTCGGCTAGCAGGGCCTTATTTCCTGTCACCACCGGTTTCCCGGCCCGCAGGGCCGCTGCCACGAGGTCAAAGGCGGCCTCGGTCCCACCGATGAGCTCCACCACGATGTCTACTGCTGGGTCATTGACCAGTTCCATCAGATCGCTGGTAAAGAGCTCAGCTGGGGCCTCGATTTCTCGTTTCTTCGCAAGGTCCCGCACTGCGATTCTTCGGATTTCCAGCGCGGCGCTCCCTTGAGAACGGTCCGAAATCATCCCGCCATGCTCTTGCAGGATTTGCCAAAGGCCTGATCCCACTGTGCCAAATCCCGCCAGTCCGATTCCTGAAATACTAGAGCTCACGCGGCGAGTCTTATGCTCATTGGGGGGGCAAAAACAGGAGAAATCTCTTCGATCGTTGAATTGCACAGCCCCTCGGTGCCGTTATACTCAATGCAGATGGCACAAGAATACTCATGGGAGACTGGCAGCAGCTACACTCCGCCGCGGCGTGAAGGGCTGGGCTGGTATGTCTTGGTGGCGGTGGTGCTGGCTCTTCTCATTCATGTCGGCGCGCTTATCGTGGCGAGCAGCACGTTCTACCAAGCCGAGATTGCGGAGCCCCAAGAATGGGAATCTCAGCCGATGCGGGTCACGAGTGTGGAGACTGAGCCGGAGGAGATCGCAGAGGCTCCGCCGGAAGAGGAGCTGGAGCGGCCCGTCGATGACAGTGAACTCATTGACAATACCGAGGATGCGATTGCCGAGTTGCAGAATACCGAGATCGATATCGACACCCAGATTGAGGAGGCCGCACTCCCTGAGATGAAGATTGAAAAGCCCAAGCTCGTGGGAGTGGAAGAGGGTGAATTACTCAAGCCGGTCATTGGGGCAGATGAAAATCCGGACATCCCAGATCCCGGTCAAATGAAAATCGATTTCCCGGTGGCCAAGGCGAATCAGCTCGTGGTGGTCGACGATGGCGCTCCCTTGGCAGATGTTTTGGATCCAAATTCTGTCGTCGCGGAGTTGGGTAATATGAAAGGGGCGGGTGGCGAGAGTGTCGATGGAGTGATCGAGGGCTATACCGGGCTAGCGGCTTATGCCAAAATGGCCCCCGGTGAGTTGCAGCGTAATAAGGCCTCGATCGGGAGTGATCTACTTTTCGAATTTAATGAATCGACCCTGCGGGATGATGCCCGTTTGACCTTAATGACGGTGGCGATGCTCATTGACCGTAATCCCGGCATGTATTGCTGGGTGGAGGGACATACGGACCTCTTCGGTGGTGATGAATTTAATCGCAGGCTCTCTTTGAAACGCGGGCAGGCCGTGAAGGATTGGCTCGTGCGGGCTCTGCAACTGGATCCAAAATACATCATCGTGCGCCCCTTTGGCCGCACTGCTCCAATCGTGACGGAAGGGGATCGGGAAGAACAAGCGCCAAACCGCCGAGTTGACATTAAAATGAGAAAGACGGTTCCGCTTCCGGTCGATACTGGCAAGGCCTTCATCGTTCCTGATGACGAGGCTGACATTCCAAAAGCCCTCATCGTAGAGGAAGCTGAAGGGCTTGAAAAGCCGATCGAAGAAAAGGAAGAAAAGGAAGAAAAAGCGGAAAGCATCCCAGAGGCCCAAAGAGTGCCAGAGGCCCAAAGAGTGCCAGAACCGGGAGCTGGCATTCCCGCCGCGATCCCGGTGGGCGAATAGAAGCAAGTCACGAGGAATCTTGAGAAAGAGTCATCAAAAAAGACTGATGGCGAGCTCCGCTCCGCGCCCTAAGGCCCCGTCCTGAAGTCGTCTGGCGATTTGATGCCTCGTCCTTGAGTTTATCTTCATCATCTTGTAGCGTCGCTGAGACCTCGCACGCCAGCCTCATGTAGGTAGTTCTGGAGATGGATGCGGGATCATTGAGACCTTAGATATTATTGTGGTGAGAATTCTACCCGAACCCCCGATCTGGAAAGCAGCCATCGCCTTTGATTTTGATGATACCCTCGTCATGAAGGGGGAGAGCGGGCCACTCGATCCTCATTTTTTTGAGTGCATTCAGTGGGTGCGGGCCTCTTATGGAGCGGCTTGGGGCATTGCCACGGGGCGTTCACTTTACCAATTGGTGGAGGGGTTTAATGAGGCTTCCTTCCCGGTTCTGCCAGACTTCGTGATCGCCCGGGAGCGTGAAATCTATTTCCCCGGGCAATTTGGGCGCTGGGTCCCGCATGAGGATTGGAATGGGCGCTGCGAGCGCGATCACGATCGACTTTTCCGCAAGAGTAAGCGCGTCTTTCGCAAGGTAAGAACCTTCATTGAGGGGCAGACCTCGGCGCGCTGGGTTTCGGTGGAGGGGGATGCGGCGGGGATCGTCGCTAGTTCTGATGCGGAGATGGATGAGATTCAGAACTTCATCGAGGGCCTTTCAAAAAAAGCGGATCTCAGCTTCGAGCGGAACTCGATCTATCTCCGCTTCAGCCATCGTAACTATCATAAAGGGAGCGGCTTGGTGGAGGCGGCGGAGCGCTGGGGCATCGGCCCGAGTCGTATTCTTACGGTGGGTGATAATTTGAATGATCTGAGCATGTTTCAGCCTGAGATTTGCGATGCCTGTGGCTGCCCTTCAAATGCGGTGGAGGCGGTGAAGGAGTATATCTCGAGACGTGGAGGCAAAGTGGCGAATAAGCCAGGGAGCGCTGGCGTGATCGAGGTCCTAGGCCATTACTTTGCGCCATGATGGGCGAGCTTTTCTCCTTCGCACTCGTGGTTTTCTTAGGCCAGTTTAGTCCCGGGCCGGATATGATCTTACTCACGCGGACCGCTCTGGCGGAGGGCCGGAAAGCGGGTTGCTGGATGGTGCTAGGAATCGTGAGCGGCCTGAGTTTTCATGCTGCTTTGGCGATTGGCGCAATGGCGGCCCTCTTCTCCTTCATCGAGAATGCGGCGAGCGGTGCGGGGCTTTTGCGGGGGCTACATTGGCTGGCCGCCGCTTATCTCACTTGGCTGGCTTTTGGTCTTTTGAGGAAAAAAACTCGCTCGGATGAGCCGGGTCTCTCAGGGCGCAGTCCCTATTTTCGCGGGCTTTTTTGTAATCTGCTTAATCCCAAAGTGCTCATTTTCTTCGCCAGTGTGGTGGCTCCATTTTTAGCAGGGAGTCGCCCAGATTGGTGGCCCTTCGCGCTGGGCTTGCTCATTGTGGGAGAGGGGCTCGTCTTCTGGACCTTATGGGTGTGTTTTTTACAAAATCCGAGAATTCGCAATGGTTATTTGCGGCTGGGGCGGACGATCGACCTCGTCTTCGCCCTTCTGCTTTTTGGGCTAGCTCTGCATCTCTTGCGCTGAGGCAAGCGGGAGTTTCTTAATGTCTGGCTTTCTAGGAAGGTTCGTCTTTTTAAATTTTCCCTGAGTTTGCCTCACTCCTGTTATGCGAGGAACTTCGGAAGTTCTGCGTCTAGGGCATCGAGCATTTCTTGCATCGTCTCGCGTGTTTCATTTCCCATGTTCGAGATGCGGAAGGTCTTGCCTTTGATTTTTCCGTATCCTCCGTTGATGGCGATGCCGTGATTCGCGATGATGGATTTAATCCAGCCTGCTTGATCAAGCCCTTCGGGAGTGACGAAGCAGGAGAGGGAGAGGGAGCGATATCCTTCAGGCGGGAGGAGGGTGAAGCCGTGGCGCGCGCCCCACTGGTGAACCATTGCATTATTCGCTTGGTGCCGCTGGTAGCGATTCTCCAGTCCCTCGGCGAGCATCGCCTCGACCCGCTCGCGGAGAGCGTAAAGATGCGGAATGGCGGGAGTCGATGGAGTGTTATTCTTAGCGTCATTCTTGGCAAACTCGCAGAAATCGAAGTAGTAGCCGCGATCCTCGAGCAGCGCGGCGCGTTCCAGAGCGGCCTCTGAGGTGACGAAGACGGCGAGCCCGGGGGGAAGCGCAATCGCCTTCTGGACCCCTGCGAGCAGGACATCGATCCCCAGCTCGTCGTAATTGATGGGCATTGCGGAGAGTGAGGAAACGGTATCGACCACGAGCAAGACGTCATCAAAGGATTTGACGACTTCCGCAATCTCCTTCAGCGGGTTCAGCACCCCGGTGGAGGTTTCATTGTGGACCAAGGTTACGGTGTCGAAGCCGCCCTCCGCCAGCTTCTCGCGCAGCGTCTCGGGATCGATGGGCTGGCCCCACTCTACTTTGATTTTCTCGGCCTCTTTTCCGCAGCTTTGGGCGACGCCATACCATTTATCTGAAAAGGCTCCACAGCAGAGATTGAGGACCTTTTTCTGGACGAGGTTACGAATGCAGCCCTCCATCACGCCCCATGCGGAGGAGGTGGAGAAAAAGACGGGCCGGGTGGTGCCTACGATTTGCCGGATCCCGGGCTGAATCGAGGCGTAGAGGTCTTCAAAGTCCTTTCCGCGGTGGCCGATTCCGGGCCCAGCCATCGCGGCGTAGGTTTCTGGAGCAACGTCGACGGGACCTGGGATGAAGAGCTTTGGCTTGGACATGGGGCGGGAAATTGCCGTCTGAAGCTACGACTGTCGAGCGGATTTCAAGGTGCTTTATCAATTCGGCGAGATAGTCAAGGAAGAGGCTGAAATTCTTCCCACTTAGCCCTCGGGAAATGCGTGACATTGCTAATCTGAGGCATCATATTCACGACCCCATTCCCATGAAGCGACGTAAGATTTTAAAGCTAAGCTCTGGAGCGATCATTGCGCTACCAGCCTGTTCTGCAAAGAGAGACCATCTCACGCCTGATGCGGTTCAGTCGCTCTCTCCTCCTCCGGTGAACGCTAGCTCGCAACCGGTAAAAGTGGGGGCGAATACGCAATACCGCCCCCCCGCATACGTGAATCAAGGCCTACGCAATCCGAATATGAATCTGCCTTCGCAATTCAGCGGGACCACCGTGAGCCATTCTCGTGGACTCTCGACGAATCCTTATGTCGCGATGACTTTTGATGATGGGCCTCATCCTCAGAATACTCCGCGCCTTCTGGATATGCTCCGTGCTCGGAATATCAAAGCGACCTTCTATGTCATTGGCGGGAACGTGGACCGCTACCCGCACATCGTGCGCCGCATCGTCGCGGAGGGACATGAAATCGGTAATCATACTTACACGCACCGTAAGCTCACTTCTTTGAGCGATTCTGAGGTGAAAAAAGAGATGCGCCGCACGGAAGATGCCATCGTGAGAGCGGCGGGAGTGAAGCCGCGCACCATGCGCCCTCCTTATGGAGCGCTCTTGACTCGCCAGCGCAGCGCGGTGTTCTCCGACTTTGGCTATCCGACGATTATGTGGTCCGTGGATCCGCAAGATTGGAAGCGCCCCGGACCCTCCGTGGTGGCCTCACGGATTCTCAAGGGGGCCCATAATGGGGCCATCATTCTGGCTCACGATCTGCATGCTCCGACGGTGGATGCCATGCCGAAGGCCTTTGATGGACTCCTTTCACGCGGCTTCCAATTCATTTCAGTTTCCCAGCTTCTCGCTCAAAAAGGGCAGGCTTAAGACGGCCATTCTAAGAGTCTTTCTTTCTCTCATCTCCCATCATGTTCGGCGAACGCTACTTTGCGACGCGATCACGCCTGACCGAGGTGGTCTCAGGCGTGCGTGAGCTCGGTGAGAAGGCGGGCGCTGATGTGGGCCATCTTGCGGATGAAGGGGACTTTCTAAAAGGCCTCCGCAGCCCCTTTCTTTTTGTGGTTTGCGGAGAGGTTAATGCGGGGAAATCTACCTTGGTTAATGGGCTCTTTGGAGAGGAGTTGTGTAAGGTGAATGTCCTGCCGGAAACGGAGAAGGTTCATTGGTACCGCTGGGGGGAGGAGTCGAAGACGGTCAATACGACTCCGACTTTGGAGGAGCGCTATCGGGCGATCGATTTCTTACAGGACTTTAATATTGTCGATACCCCTGGGACGAATTCGGTGATTCCGGGGCACCAGCCCATCACGGAGCGCTTCCTGCCCGTTGCAGATCTTCTTCTTTTTGTCTTCCCGGTGAGTAATCCATGGGGAGCGGCCACTTGGCAATTCATCTCCCGTCTTCCGCAGGAGCAGTTACAAAATGTCGCCTTTGTCCTTCAACAGTCCGACTTGCGGAGCGATGAAGATTTGGCGGTGATTTTAGAGCACATGCGGACCTTGGCGGAGCAGAAGACTGGAGCGCGGCCGGAGGTCTTTCCGGTTTCTGGAAGGATGGCGATGGAGGCCAAGAAAGCGCAGCCCTTCTCCTCACACCTTTGGCAGAAGAGTGGCTATCCCGCGCTGGAGGCCTTTATCTCAAAGCGCGTTTCTGGGAACCCGGAGCGGCGGCGAGTCCTGCAAGATGTGCGGGACTCCACGCAGGTGGCTCTGCGGCGCATCGAGGAGAAGATTGAGAAGCGAACGGCCACCCTTGATAGTGATCAGCGCTTCCTCCGTGAATTAGAGAATGAGGTCGATGGTCGCCGTGAGGGACAGGCTAAGATTCTCTCAGAGCGGCTCACGGGGCTCGGAGAGGTTTTTCTAAGGCAGGGAAATCAAGCAATTGATATTTTGGCATCGCGGATGTCGATCCCGCAGAGTTTTATCTCGCTCTTCCAGCAAGAGGCCCTCCCGACTCAGATTGAGAAAGGTCTCACGGAAGCGGTGCAGGAAGCGGTGCAAGAATCGGCCGCTCAGGATGGCAAGGAACTCGTCAGGAATTGTCGCAGTCATTGGGACACTGTGGAGCCTCGGATTAAGGAGAATTTACAAGTGAAGGCCCCAGATTTCGATAAGGATGCGGAATCGCTCTCTGGCACGAGCGAGCGCTTTGTGCGGAGGCTGGGGCGCTCGGCCAAGCAAGCAGTGGCGCATTTGAAACTGAGAGGAACGCTAGATATGCAGATGGAAAATCGGCGTGCGGTGCTCCGCCGTTATATGGTGGCGGTGCTTTGCGCCTTGATTGCCGCTGGGGTCTTCGGCGGGATGAGTCTCTCAGTCTGGCCTTGGCTTGCGGTGAGTGTGGCGCTGATTCTTCTCGGGCTGGCCGCTTACTATGCCTCGAAATCCCGTGATGCTCTTTGCCAAGATTTTACTGAGCGGATCGAGGATCTTCGCCAGCCCTTTGCGGACTCTCTGGCGACTGATTATAAGGAAGGGGTGCGCGAATTCTATGTTGAGTATGGCGGACTTTTTGAGATTGTGCGGCGGCGGATCGCGGATCAGAAGCTTCTCCTGAAGCCGCAGCTTGAGCGGTGGAATGATCTGTTCTTGGAGCTTAAGGCGATCGAGCAAGAAATTTAGTCTCGGGTTAGGATTTTCTAAAATATGGCATCGCACTCTCCGGCATCTTCAAAGGCAGGCATCCGCTTCGATTCAGATTTAAAGCTGAGAACCCTCAAGGGGATGATTCTTTCCCGAACTTTAGAGTCGAAGTTATCGAGTCTCTACAAGGCTGGGAAAATCGTGGGAGGAGTGTATTTGGGAACTGGGCAGGAGGCTTTTTCTGCCTCGCTTGGATGTTGTTTGGATCAGGAGACTGATATTTTTGCGCCTCTGATTCGTGATCAAGCAGGACGCACGGCCTTCGGTGAGCCCTTGATTGATGCCACTCGGACTTATCTCGGCTCGGTCTTAGGTCCGATGAAAGGGCGGGATGGTAATATCCACCGGGGACGGCCGCGTGAGAGACGCCCGGCTATGATTAGTCATTTAGGAACGTCGGTGTCCTTGGTGGCGGGCATGCTGATGGCGCGGCGGATGCAGGGGCAGCTGAGCGGGGTGGTCGGGGCGACTTGTGTGGGTGATGGTGCGACCTCGACTGGGGCTTTTCATGAAGGGCTGAACCTTGTGGCGGTAGAAAAATTACCAATGGTGGTGATGGTGGCAGATAATCAATTCGCCTACTCCACGCCGCGCGATCGCCAGTTCGCCTGTGAAAAACTCATCGACCGAGCGAGAGGATATGGCGTGCACGGAACTGAGCTAGATGCCACTGATATGAGCGCTTGCTTGGAGGGAGTCTGGAAGGCGGTGGCAGCGGCGCGGGCGGGTGAGGGACCACAACTCGTGGTGGGCAAGTTATTACGCCTTTGTGGGCACGGCGAGCATGATGACGGCTCTTATGTGGCGTCCCAGTTGAGGGAATCAAGCATTGGGCGAGACTGCTTGCAGGTGGGAATTGAGCAAATGATCGAGCAAGGATTAGCGAGTCCGGAGGAAATTGTGGAATGGCAAGAGGAGGCTAGTGAGATGGTTCAAGAGGCGGTGGCAAGGGCTCAAAAAGAGCCGACCCCTGATCCTTATCAGGAAGATTGGCGCGCTTTATCAGAAGGGGGAATGGCGTCATGAGTGTTACTTATATTGATGCGATTCATCGGGCTCAGCTCGATCTCCTACGAGAGCGAAATGATGTCTTTTTGTATGGCCAAGATATTGGTTCCTTTGGGGGTGCCTTTAAGGCGACGAAGGGCTTACAAGAGGAGTTTCCTGAGCGGGTTTTGGATTCTCCCATTAGTGAAGACGCCATGGTGGGGATGGCGATCGGTGCGGCTCTGAGTGGAATGCGACCGATTGTGGAGATGCAGTTCGCTGATTTTTCCTCGATTGCTTTTAATCAAATCGTGAATCATGCGGGCACGCATTTTTATCGGACTGGGATGCCGGTGCCCCTGACGATAAGGCTCCCCTGTGGTGGGACGCCGGGATCTGGCCCTTTTCACAGCCAAATGGTAGAGACCCTGTATGGCCATTACCCAGGGATCATCGTGGCGACTCCGGCGACGGTTTCAGACGCCTATCATTTGTTAAAACAGGCGGTTGAACTGGATGATCCTGTCATTTTTTGCGAGCATAAGTTTCTCTACCGCTGGCTGAAAACGGCGGAGATTGAAGCCAAACCGCTGCCGCTGGGAGTGGCGCGCATCGCAAGGCCTGGCAAGCACGCGACGGTGGTGACTTATAGTGCCATGGTGCATGAGGCGGTTCGTGCGGCCGATCGGATGGCGGCCGAGGGGTGGGAAATCGAGGTGGTTGATCTTAGAGCGGTGAAGCCGCTGGATATGGATACGGTGCTGGCCTCAGTGGCGCGGACTGGGAGGCTCTTGGCTCTCGGGGAAGCCTTCCCTTGGGGTGGGGTGACCGCGGAGATTCTCTCCCAAGTGGTGACGCAGGGGTTTCATCTTCTTGATGCTCCGCCGATGCGCTTGAATGCGAAGGATACGCCTATTCCTTATCATCCTGATCTTTGGGCGGCGCATCGACCCACTCCAGAATCGATCATCGAGAAACTCCGTGAACTTCTAAATTTCTAATTCGGTATGCCTCAAGTTCCTATCATCATGCCCCAGCTCGGCGAGTCGATCGCCGAGGCTAAAATCGTGCGTCTTAAGATCGCCATCGGAGATACGGTGGTGGCAGATCAGGAAATTATCGAGGTGGAGACGAATAAGGCGACGATGGCGGTGACGACGCTTTGCGGCGGAGTGGTGACGGAGATTCGTGGAGAAGAGGGGCAAGATTATGCGGTGGGGAGCCTTTTGGGGATTCTTGAGGCAAGTGAGCATGAGATTACGCGCACGGGGGCTCCCGTCATTGATGATCCGGTGGATGAAACTGCTCCAGAGAATGAAGATGAGGCAAATCTCCACTTCCGGCAGAGCGAGAAAAGTTATGAAGAGCCGCGCCTTGTAGAACCGAGCGTGAAGGGGCTGCCGGTGCCTGCGGGAATGAAAGGCGCTCATTATATTTCTCCTCGGATGAGGGCGCGAATGGATGAACTTGGGCTCCGGGAAGCTGATATTTCGGCAATTGTGGGAAGTGGGGCTGGGGGGCGCGTGACGGTGGACGATCTAGAAAATTTCCTCGATTACATTAGGGACTGGCCTCACAGCACCGCCTCGACGATGCGGCTGGCTGTTGCCGATGCGATGCGGCGAAGTTGGTCGCGCCCCCTCGCCACGGTGGGGCTACCGGTGGTGTTGGACAGAGTTTTGGAACATCGTGCGCAACAAAATCCGAAGCCCGGGCTCACTCTCTATGTCCTGCGAGCCTTCGCGATCGCGCTAGCGGAAGAGCCGGCGACGGCGGGCTTCTTAATTGGTGAAAAAATCGTCCATCCTCGAGCCTTCGACATCGGGGTGGCAGTGCAAGTGGAAGATGGGGTGATGGTTCCAGTTTTGCGCAATGTGGATCAGCTACGTGTGCAAGAGCTGGCAGAAGCTTACGGAGCGTTGGTCGATGAGGCGAGAAGCCGCCGCTTGAAGCCGGAGCAAACACAGGGAGGGATTGCCACCGTGACGAACTTTGGGACTTTCGGCTTAAAGTGGGGGACTCCCATTCCGCTGCCAAATGAGACTTTGATTCTTGGGATGGCAGCGGGGATTAAGAAGCCGCTATGGAGCGAGGATGTGGGGGCTTTTGTTCCAGTGACAGAGACTGAGCTCTGCCTGACCTTTGATCATCGGGTTGTTGATGGAGGGGGCGCAGGTCTGCTCTTGCAAAGGGTTGCTGCACTCCTTCAAAAGCCGGAGGAGCTTTAAAAAGGCGTCACGAAAAATGGCGGAGGCCTGCGTCAGAGTGGAGGATGAGATCGGATGCGGCATGGGAGGAATCCTTCGCGGTATTTCGTGGAAGTTTTCTAAGAAAGAATTGAAGCGGCGAAGAGGCTTGAAATGTTGAGCTAAGCTGAAAAAGTTCGTCCTCATGTGTGACAATCCAAATATGCGCGAGTTCTCTTCTCAGGTGCTTGATGGGCCCGATCGGGCTCCGAGCCGAGCAATGCTCTATCCTGTGGGCTTTGATAAAGATGATTTTAAGAAACCGAAAGTCGGAGTGGCTTCAACTTGGAGCCAGGTCACGCCTTGCAACTTTCATATCGATACTCTGGCGAAGGATTCTGCGAAAGGCGTAGACGCAGCTGGAGGGAAGTCCGTTATTTTTAATACCATTACGATTTCTGATGGTATCTCAATGGGGACTGAGGGAATGAAGTATTCTTTGGTGAGTCGCGAGGTGATTGCGGACTCGATCGAGACGGTGGTGGGCTGTGAAGGAATGGATGGCTATGTGGCGATTGGCGGATGTGATAAGAATATGCCGGGCTGTATCATCGCGATGGCTCGCATGAATCGCCCTTCAGTCTTCGTCTATGGAGGGACTATTTTGCCGGGTTGCGCGACCTTGAAGGGGGAGGAGAAGGATCTGGATATCGTGTCCGTTTTTGAAGCGGTCGGGAAGCATGCGAGCGGTGAATTTTCTGATGAAGAGCTTCAATTAGTAGAAGAAAAAGCAATCCCTGGGCCGGGTTCCTGCGGGGGAATGTATACGGCGAATACGATGGCGAGCGCGATCGAGGCGCTCGGGATGAGTTTGCCAAATAGCTCCGCCCAAGCGGCGATCAGTGATGATAAGAAGCGTGATAGCTTTGATGCCGGCGCGGCGGTCCTGCACTTGCTCGAAAAGGGAATTAAGCCTCGTGATATTATGACACGGGAGGCCTTTGAGAATGCGATTACGGTGGTGATCACTCTTGGGGGCTCTACCAATGCGGTTCTTCATTTATTGGCCATGGCGCACGCTGCGGAGGTGGAATTGCACATTGATGATTTTACCGAGATTGGGAAAAGGGTTCCGGTCTTAGCTGACCTTAAGCCGAGTGGGAAATACGTGATGGCTGAGTTGGTAAAGATCGGGGGCCTCATCCCGCTAATGAAGCTGCTGCTCAAGGAAGGTCTTCTTCACGGGGATTGCATGACGGTGACGGGGAAGACGATCGCTGAGAACCTTGCCAATTCTCCTTTGGAATTCCCAGAGGGCCAAGATGTGGTGCGTTCGATTGATGATCCAGTGAAGAAGGATAGCCACCTCCGCATTCTTTACGGAAATCTCGCTCCCACGGGATCTGTCGCAAAAATTTCTGGGAAAGAAGGGCTTTCTTTCACGGGGAGAGCCCGGGTCTTCGATTCAGAAGAAGAGGGGATGAGTGCGATTCTTAGCGGCCAGATCGAGGCGGGAGACGTCATCGTGATCCGCCGTGAAGGCCCGAAGGGTGGTCCGGGAATGCGGGAGATGCTGGGGCCAACCGCAGCGGTCATGGGACGTGGACTGGGTGATAAGGTTGCCTTGATCACCGATGGGCGATTTTCTGGCGGGAGTCACGGATTTGTGGTGGGCCATATCACGCCGGAGGCTCACGAAGGAGGCCCAATTGGGCTCTTAGAGGAAGGTGATATCATTACGATCGATGCTGAAAATAATGCGATCTCGACCGATGCTGATTTGGAATCACGGCGTGCAGCATGGGTGCAGCCTGCGCCGCGCTACACGCGGGGAGTCTTAGCGAAGTATGCGAAGCTTGTCACGAGCGCCAGTGAGGGTGCGGTGACAGATCAGTAAGGGGCGCGGGATGAGCCCACTTTCCTTTTTCTTTTTCCCTTTTTCTTTTTCCCTTCTCCGTAGTCCTTTCTCGTCAGCTACTCTCCTGGTTCCCGGCTTATGGGGTCCTCCTCATCGATCGGGGTCACGGCGGGGCGGCCCTCTTTCATGTCTACTAGTAGGGAGATTTCGCCCTCACGGCCGCTTTCTTTTTGCTTACTCACATAGCTATTATTAAGCCCGGCAAGAAGGGCTAGGATTCCGCAAACGAAGAGTCCTAGACTGAAGAGGAAACCATTTCCTTGTGTGTTGGAAGCGAGCGTGGGCGGCGGGTTGACCGGGCGAGCGGGGGTGGTGACCACATTGGCTTGAGGCTTTTTCTTCTTAGGCTTGGCCTCTTTGTTAGGTTCATTTTTTACTTCGCTGGCTTTTTTAGCGTGGGGAATGAAGTCCTCATCATCGAGGTCGTCTAGTTCCTCATCGCTTAGAAGGTAGTCAAATTTCACATCGCCGACGCGGATCTTGCTATGATTACGCAGGTCGATGATCGCCATGGCTTCCTCGTCTAAGCGGATCCCGTTAGTCGATTGACGATCCCGCAGAATGTAGCCGCCTTTGATCCGCTCCATTGTGCAATGTCTCGATGAGACTGAGGGGCAATCGATGATGATGTCATTGTCGGAGTTCCGCCCGATTGTGACCTTGTCGCGGTCGAGTTTGAAGCGGTAGGGCTGCGGGGTTTTTCCGGGGATGGTGATGCTAACGCGAGGCATAAAAGAAACTTTTTTGGTTTCCTGAAAACTGACCACAGGAGGCTGCTTTTGGCGATGAGAAAAGGTCATTCTCTTGGGGAGACCTTCTCTCTGGCTTGTGGGCTTGCCTTTTTGCCCAGAAAATAAAGCATGTATCGGTATGGAAGAAATTCAGGCTGAGGGGATCACAAAGCGTTTTGGGGAGGTCACTGCGCTAAAAAATGTCTCGCTGAAGATCGCAAGTGGAGAGCTGTTTTTTCTTCTTGGTGGGAGTGGATGCGGGAAGACGACGCTGCTCCGGTGCATCGCGGGATTGGAAAGCCCGACTGAGGGGCGCGTCTTTTTTGGGGAGCGCGATGTCACGGATTTGCCGACCCATAAGCGAGAGGCTGCGATGGTTTTTCAATCATACGCGCTCTGGCCCCATATGACGGTCGGGCAAAATATCGCCTTCGGTTTAGAAGAGCGGAAAGTCGCGAAAAAGGAGATTAAGCGACGAGTCGAGGAGGCTTTGGAAATGGTGAAGTTAGAGGGCTATGCCAAGCGCGGGATTGATCAAATGTCAGGTGGCCAGCAGCAGCGGGTTTCCTTGGCCCGAGCTCTGGTGGTGCGGCCTAAGTGCCTTTTGCTAGATGAACCGCTTTCGAATCTCGATGCTCAACTGCGCTTGGAGATGCGCTCGGAGATTCGCCGCATTGTGAAGGAGAATCATCTCACTGGAGTTTACGTCACCCATGATCAGGCGGAGGCGCTATCGATGGCAGATCGGATGGCGGTGATGGATGCGGGCGAGGTGGTTCAGGTCGGGCCGCCCGAGGTGATCTACCGCCAACCGTGTTCCAGTTATGTCGCCGGTTTCATTGGTGAAACGAATCTCATTCAAGGTAGGGCAGGCGAGGGGAAGCTTGTGGAGACGGCGGTCGCTTCGCTACTAGCGAGCCCCGCTGTGGAGGGCTACCGCGCCGCGCATGGTGCGCCTGTGCTGCTCTCGATCCGCCCAGAAGCGCTCGAAATCGTAAACCCGACGGGCCTTGATCGGGCGATGACTTTGACCGGAAGAATCACGGAGCGCACCTACCTCGGTAGCATCATCCAATACAGTGTCACCTTAGGAGATGGCTCGGTGATCCAGGTAACGGAGCAGAATCCTCAAATCATCCGTTCGCCGGGTGAGGACCTCGTCGCGCTACAAGTGGCTCCAGAAGATGTGACTCTCTTAGAACGGTAGAACGATGAAAGCTGCTTGGAAAAAATATCTCGCTGTCTTCGGGCCGATGGCTCTGGTGGTGGCTGCGCCGATGCTTTTGCGCGATGACGAGGCCGCGGAAATTAGCAAGGCGGAGCTGCGGCTTGAGGTTATCACTCCGCATAATGAGCTGATCCGGCGTGAATTTGGCGATGCCTTCTCCGCTTGGTATCGCGAGGAAAAGGGTGAGAACGTCTACGTGAACTGGCGCACGCCCGGAGGAACCAGTGAGATTAAGCGGGTCTTAGATAGCGCCTTCAGCTCGGCCGCTGAAATCGGGAAAGAGGGGATCGGCCTTGATCTTTTTTTTGGCGGAGGGGTATTTGATTTTCAACTGCAAGCTAAGGAAGGACGTTTTCAAAGACTCACGATCTTTGAGAGCGCTCCCGAGCTCTTCCGTGAGGAGGTGATCCCCAAGAGCCAAAGTGGTGAAAGCTATTATCCGGAAGAGCGTGATTGGTTGGGCGTTTGCCTCTCTTCCTTTGGGATCTGCTATAATACGGATAGTCTCACTCGCCTTGGCCTCACGCCTCCTTCCACTTGGGAGGAACTGGGAAATCCTGAATTCAATCGTGGGATCGCTTTGGCAGATCCCACGAAGAGTGGCTCGGTCGCGAAGGCCTTTGAAATGCTCGTTCAGCAAAAAATTCACCTTCGCTTGGAGTCGGGCCTGCCACGAGAAGAAGCCTGTGCTCAGGGCTGGAGAGAGGGCCTGAATCTCATTCAGCGCATCGGCGCGAATGCGCGATACTTCACGGACAGTGCCTCGAAGGTTCCGCACGATGTGGCGCAGGGAAACGCCATCGCGGGCATGTGCATCGATTTTTACGGGCGTTCCTTTAATGAGACTCTCAAGAAGGCTGATGGTTCTTCTCGCATCGCCTTCGTTTCTCCAGTGGGGGGCACCTCGATGAGCGTTGATCCGGTCGCGATTTTGAGAGGCGCGCCGAATCTAGATTTAGCGCAAGACTTCGTCCGCTTCCTCTACACGAAGCGCGGGCAGATGCTGTGGAATGCCCGCCCCGGCAGCGAGATGGGGCCTAAGATGCGGGGCCTCCGCCGCCTTCCGATCCGCCGTGATCTTTACCAAGAGCCCTATCTCTCGGAGATGGTGGATGCTGAGGTTATGCCCTATGAAACGGCGAATGATTTTATTTATGAATACGAGCTGACGGGCCGCCACTTCACGCCGCTGCGCAATATTATCCGCGCGATGTGCATCGATTCTCATCAGGAAATGAAGGCAGCTTGGGCCGCCTTGATTGAGGCCAATTTCCCACCCCAGGCGAGTGCAAAATTTTTCAATGTGACTCCGGTGAGCTATGAATTAGCGCTGAGTGAGATCAAGAAAACCCTAAAATCAGCGGATAAGGTGGAGTCCGTTCGCATGATGAACCGCCTCGGCAAGCACTTCCGTGATCACTACCATGCTGCCAGAATTCTCGCCCAAGAAGCCCGATGAATACCAAGCTCGCTTACTCTCTGACTGCTTTTGTGGGACTCTTCTTTGCGGTCTTCTTTCTTTATCCGGCAGTGGTGGTCTTGAAGGAGGCCTTTTATGTGGATGGACAGGGTTTCACCTTTTCCTTCGTGGGAGAGGTTTTTAAAAATCCCGTTTACACGGAAGGTTTATGGAATGCCTTCGCGCTCGGGATCACTAGCACGGTGGCTGCGATGGGCATTGCCCTTCCGCTTGCGATGATTGGGCACCGTTATCTCTTTCCCTTTAAGAAATCACTCTCAGCTCTCATTCTCATTCCCTTGGTTCTTCCTCCCTTCGTGGGGGCTGTCGGGGTGAAGCAAATTCTCGGCATTCAAGGAGCGCTGAATGCCTTTCTCGTGAAGATTGGCCTCGTCGATGCAGCGATGCCGGTCGATTGGTTAGGTGAGGGCAGATTCTGGGGAGTGGTCATCATGAATGCCCTCCACCTCTATCCCATTCTCTACATGAATATTGCGGCTTCTTTGTCCAATATTGACCCCGCAATGGAGCAAGCGGCTCAAAATCTCGGCTGCCCGCCGTGGCGTCGTTTCTTGCGAATCACGCTTCCGCTCACCACCCCGGGGATCTTTGCCGGCGGTGCGATCGTCTTCATTTGGTCCTTCACGGAGTTAGGAGTTCCTTTGGTTTTTGACTACACTCGGGTGGCGCCCGTGCAGGTTTATGATGGCATTAAGGACCTCGGTTCTAATCCTTTTCCCTACGCGCTCGTGGCGATCATGTTACTGGTGTCCACTCTGGTTTTCTTACTCTCCAAAGCGGTGCTGGGGCGCTCAAAACTCGGCACTGCTCCGCGCCCCAAGGGGAAGAATATCGAAGTCCGTCCCAAAGGCGGAAAGGCTTGGCTCTGCACCTTCTTTTTTGTGGGGGTTTTCTTCATCGCGTCTCTTCCTCATGCCGGGGTGGTGATCCTTTCGCTGGCTCATGACTGGTATGCCACGGTTCTGCCGGAAGTGTGGACGATGGCTCATTATGAAGAGGCCCTGAGCCATCCGCTGGTGGTTCCCTCGATCCAAAACAGCCTCTTTTACGCTTCGATGGCGACTTTGGTGGACCTCATTTTAGGAGTGGCGATCGCTTGGGTGATTGTTCGTAGCACGATTCGTGGGAGGGCCTTTCTGGATGCTCTTGTGATGCTCCCCTTGGCGGTGCCGGGGCTGGTGATGGCCTTCGGGTATTTGGCGCTTTCACAGGATGGAGAGGCCTTTTATTTCCTCGTTCAAGGGGCCAAGGAGAACCCCACTTGGCTGTTGGTGGTGGCCTATGCGGTGAGGCGCTTGCCCTATGTGGTTCGCTCGGCAGTGGCGGGCTTACAGCAGAGTAATATTGCCTTAGAAGAGGCGGCTCGCTCGCTTGGAGCGACCCCCGCGCGGACTTTGAGGCGGGTCTCATTCCCGCTCTTAGGAGCGAATTTGATCGCGGGAGGGATCTTGGCTTTTGCCTTCGCGATGTTGGAGGTGAGCGATAGCTTGATCCTTGCTCAGCAGTCCGAGCACTTTC
Organism: uncultured Verrucomicrobiales bacterium; assembly: GCA_937944055.1. Classification (GTDB taxonomy): domain Bacteria; phylum Verrucomicrobiota; class Verrucomicrobiia; order Verrucomicrobiales; family Akkermansiaceae; genus SW10. The sequence continues at coordinate 71,054 of CALDZJ010000005.1, forward strand.
CCATTACTAAAGCGATTTACTCACTGATTAGCATGCTCGGGAATGGTTACGAGTTAGCTTCCGCACTCGGAGTCTGGGCCATGCTCTTCCTCGGGATTTCCATCATCGGGGCAGTTGTCCTAGGAGGGAAAAAAGGTGGGCTCTTTCGGATGTAAGGAGCAAGTTCTCCGGCTGCCAGAAAGCTCTGAGCAAGCAAGAGATCGAGGATTTGAACTTAGCTGATTTACGGCAGCGATGATCCTCGCCATTTCCTAATCATCCGGCCCTTTCTAATGTTTTCACGGAACCGGGACCCGGCCCATAAGGCGGGTGATGATCTCGTCGGTGCCGATATTCTCGGCCTCCGCTTCGTAGGAAAGAAGGATGCGGTGGCGTAAGATCTCGGGCGCCAGTTCCTTGACATCAGCGGGGGTGACAAAGGCGCGGCCTTCGAGAAAGGCACGGGCGCGGGCGGCGCGGGCGAAGTTGATGGTCGCTCGCGGTGAAGCACCTGCCATGATGAGGTTTTTTAAAGCTGAGTCATGGTCCCCGGGGGTGCGGGTCGCTTGCACGAGGTCGACGATGTAACCGCGCACGGCGGAGTCGATGTAGATATGGTCTACGAGTTGACGGCTCTGGGCGATCGCTTCAGGTGTCGTGACCGGCGCGGTGGACTCATTTGCTTGGGAGGATGACATGCGATCAAGAATATCCAGCTCTTCTTGGCGGCTGGGGTAATCCACCGTGACCTTGAGGAGGAAGCGGTCCAGCTGGGCTTCTGGGAGTGAATATGTGCCTTCTTGATCGATCGGGTTCATGGTCGCCAGAACGAGGAAGGGGCGAGGTAGAGCGTAGGTCTGATCACCGATCGTCACCTGCCGTTCCTGCATCGCTTCGAGTAGGGCCGATTGGACCTTTGCGGGGGCGCGGTTGACTTCATCCGCGAGGATGAGATTGGCAAAAATTGGGCCGAGCTTCGGTGCGAAGTTTTTCTCGTCCGGATGATAGATCATGGTGCCGAGGAGATCGGCGGGGAGGAGATCGGGAGTGAACTGGATGCGTGCGAACTGGGCTTGCAGGGAGCCTGCGAGGGCTTTCACGGCGAGGGTCTTCGCTAAGCCTGGCACGCCTTCGAGAAGGATGTGGCCTTGGCTGAGGAGGCCGATGAGCAGCTTATCAATTAAGTTCTCTTGCCCTACGATGACGCGGCTCATCTCGGTGCGGATCGCAGTCACCCATGAGTGGGAGCTGGCGATTTGGCTTTGAAGTTCCTTGGGGTCCATCAGTGGGGAGATGCTGGCAAATTCGTGCGGGCTTGAGAAAGAAAAAGGGCGACTTTAACGCTACGGAAAGCGGACTTCCGTTGCGCTTAGGGTTTTTCCCTCGGCTGAGCGAATCGTGAGGGTGACAGCGGGGCTGGCTTTTTGCCAAGCGATGTCGATTAAGCCGTAGTTTTTTGCGCGGGTGAAGGTCCCTTGGAGTCGGAGGGGGCCGGGATCATCTGGGGCCCCGGCGTGCGTCATGCCGCTGGAGGTCATTTCGTAAAGGTCGTAGGGGAGGGCGCTTTGATCGGTGCTGAGTTGACTGACCTCGGCAAGGTGGCGATCACCGCTGAGCAGGATGGTGGGGCCGGAGTTGGTGTCTTTGAGGAGCTTAAAAAGGCGGCTTCGTTCATCGGGCATGTTTGCCCATTTTTCGAAGCGATGAGCGGTGGCGAGGACTTGGATGGAGCTAACGATGATGCGGAGCTCGGCCGGCTTTTTGAGTTCGGCGGCGAGCCATTTCCACTGCGTGTTCCCGAGCATGGTGGCTTCGGGGCCGTTTTGAGGGACGTAGACTTTACGGCGTCCTTCTTTGACCTGTGGAAGGGAGCTGCGGAAGCTGCGGGTATCGAGAAAGATCAGTTGCAGGCGCTTTCCGGCGGGTCCCATGATCTTTGAGTGATAGATGCCGGGGCTCTTGCGAGCTTCATGATCGGTGGGGAAGTCGAAGGCGTCGAAGAAGAGTTTGGCGGAGGTTTCTTTAAAAGCGAATTCGCGGCCGGCATCATTCCGCCCGTAGTCGTGATCGTCCCAAGTTGCGAGGACAGGGGTGGTCTTTTTGAAAGCGGCGTAGTCGGGCTGAATATTGAGCCGGCGATACTTCTCGGCCATGACTTTTTCGTCGTCGGTGTCGCCGTAGATGTTGTCGCCCATAAAGAGAAAGAGCTGGGGTTTATCGGCGGCGATGGTCTTGAATATTCCTTTATCGCGTTGGGGCTTGTAGCAAGATCCGCAGGCGAGGCGAGTGATGGGTTCCTCAGCAAGAAGTGGCGTGATGAGGAGAAGGGCGAGAAAGAGCTTCATGAGAGAGCTTTTAGTGGATGACCAAGGTTTGGCAATGATCGAGAATATCTTGGAAGTCGTGGTCTTGGAAGAGGCCATAGGCCTCGTGAGAGGTGATGCGCTGCTTGCGGCTGGCTCCTTCTGGGAGATACCAGAGGTAAGTGGTGGCGGGAGAAGTCATGCCGCAGAGGAAGCGGGCGAGCTGGCGCGGGCTGCGCAGGCCGGGGTGCTTTTGATCAACGAGCTGGCGAACGAGAGTGAGGTCTTCTTGGGTAATCTCGGGAATGGGTGAAGAAGGGAGAGTTTCGGGGGGGATGTCGCCAAGGCAGCGGGAGCAGTGGCCGCATTTTTCCATGGGCTCGCCGAAGTGGCTGAGGAGTGAAGAGTAAAGACAGGTCGGTGAGAGGGCGTGATCGACCACTTGCTGTAATCGTTGTAAATCGGAATTTTCACGGCGTTCGAAGAGTGCGCTCAGCCGTGCGGTGAGGGCATTAAAGTCCTCCGGTTTTTTGAGGAGACGATATCCTTGGCGGAGGCCTGAGGGCTTCATGCTAATGTCGCCAAGGTCCTCGAGGTAGCCGAGGGCTTTGATGATTTTATCCTTTGGTTCCCCAATCGCGGTAGCGCTTTCTTCTGGGTTAATTTCATGCCACTTCCAGCTAGATTTAGCAGAGTCGAAGAGTTTGCGAAGGAAGGCTTGGCGGCTGGGGTCAAAGCCATTTAAGAGGTGATCTAGGTCACGGGAGAAGGCGACTTTATAGGTCGAGTAAAAGGGGGAGGTTGCTTTGAGGAAGCCCTCAAGCTCAAGGTAGGTGAGGAGCGTGTTGATGACGAGGGGGCGGATGTCGTGAAAGCGTGAAAGCTCGTAGGTCGAGATGTCAAATTCCCCCGGTTGATCGAGGAGGATGCGGAGGATGGAACGCAGAGCATCAGGTTGCGGAGTATCGCCATAGGTGAAATTCGCTAAAGTACGAAGATCATCCGAGCAGGCGAGAAGCTCGCAGTGAGCTCGCTCACCATCACGTCCGGCGCGCCCGATTTCTTGGGTGTAGTTTTCGAGAGATTTCGGTAAATTGTAGTGGTAGATCGCGCGGATGTCAGACTTGTCGATCCCCATGCCGAAGGCGATGGTGGCGCAGATGATTGGCACCTCTCCAGACATGAAGGCTTCTTGGATTTCTGAACGTGCCTCGGGGCGTAATCCGGCATGATAAGGGCGGGCTGAGAGGCCATTTTTCTTAAGGAATGAAGCGAGCGATTCTGCGCCGTATTGCAGCGTGGTGTAGATGATGGTGGCTTGAGAGGGGGCTTCTTGGAGGCGTTTGAGCAGGTGGTTTTGGCGGTGTTGTCCGGCGAGTGGAGTGACGGAGAGGTCGAGATTAGGTCGATAGAAGGTGAGTTGGTGGTGGTCCTCTGAGGTGATTTGAAAGTAGCGGCAAATGTCCTGAGCCACTTCTGGGGTGGCGGTGGCGGTGAGGCAGAGGACGCGCGGAATGTTTAACTCTTTGGCGAAGCGTGTGAGTTTTAGATAATCCGGGCGGAAATTGTGCCCCCATTCAGAGATGCAATGGGCCTCATCGATGGCAAGGAGGGCAAGCTTCACCTTCTTGAGGCGGGCGCGAAATTTCTCGTTCGCGAGGCGTTCAGGTGCAACGTAGAGAAGCTTAAGTTCGCCCTTTTCGAGTTGCTGGTAGAGCTGTGCGCTTTCTTCTTGGCTGAGAGTGGAGTCAAGGCGTGCGGCGGCGATGTTTTTGCGAACCAAGCCATCGACTTGGTCCTTCATGAGTGCGATGAGGGGCGAGACGACTAAGGTGAGACCATCAAGAAGGAGGGCGGGAAGCTGGTAGCAGAGTGATTTCCCCCCGCCGGTGGGGAAGATCGCGAGGGCGGAGCGGTCCGCGAGAATGGACTCGATCACTCCTTGCTGACCATCCCTGAGTGCGGAGTGAGCGAATACTTCTTGAAGGGTTTTTTGGATTTCCATCTGGCGGAGTCAGCATTAGGGAATGCGGCGGACAAAGACACGATAGTATTCTCCCGTTTGGTGGGATTTTTTCGGAAAGGTCGCGGACATTTGCAGGCGGCTCTGGCCTCGATGAATGGGCGGGAGCTCGAGCGGGGTCCATGTTCGTAGATCGCTGGATCGCTGGACCGTCACTTGAACATCGGAACGATCAAGCGGGAGCTCCAGGGAGAGTGCGATCTGTTCCCGCTGGAGGTTGAAGCCGAGGGGCGGGGAGGCATTGTGGGATTGTGGGTCGCTGCCGAGGGCGTATTCGAGAAGATTGGAACGACCATCTCCATCGGCATCATCCGATTCTTGGAGGCCATTTGCCCAAGTCTCGAAGCCTTGCCCACTGGTGGCGCGGCCGGGCGAGGGGGGGAGAGCCGTCCAGTTCGTCGCGTCATCGCCGTAAGTTTGGGTGTTAATTTTCACGAGGGAGAGTCCGGTCCCATCAGCCTCGGGAGGCCATGGGGCTAGGGTTCCGTAGTTTACCTGATCGATGCGGATAAATTTCGTTTGCCCAAGGTCATCGATCAGGCCGGGTCTCTCCAGTTCGATACGATCACCTGAGTTTGAGAGTCGGCCCTCGCTCCAGCTGAAAATTTGGGTGCCGAGAGGAGGGTTGAATTGAGCGGTAAAGGCCGCTACGTCACGCGTGATGATGATGCGCTCTCCGGGCGCGATGCTGCTAGTGGGCGGGAATTCAAAGTCGATCCCTTGATCGAGTTTCCAACCTCGATTGAAATGAGAGTTGAATAAAGAAACGGCGTGCTCGCTGAGGTTGAAGAGCTCGAGGTATTCTGCATCTTCGTCTCCTGCGACATGATACATGATCTCGGAGATGACGATGGGGCCACTGAGAGCTGGGGCATTTTTAGAACCCATCGTGGAGGCTTGTAAGCGAACAAATTGATAGGTCTCGGTGCTGGGCTTAAAGGAGTAGCCGATTGTTTCGCCCGGCTCGGAGGCTCCATAATCTTCAGAAAAGCGGTAGCCGCTGAGGGTATCATTCGCGGCGGAACTGAGGTGGAGCGTCTCGCCGGCCCGGCTGAGCGCAAAGGGAGTCAGGGCATTTGGGTCCTCACTGTTGGAGCCGAAATTTAGGTCTTCAAAAAAGACCTGATAGCCTCCGGGGGCGATGGTGCTGCCTTCAGGAATGCGGTATTTCATGAGGTTTGAGCCATCATCACTGAGGAACCAACCGCCGATATCAATCTCAGAGTTGGTCCGGTTATGAAGCTCGATCCAATCCTCGCCCTCTGCGGAATTTGCGAGGATTTCATTGATGACGATGGTGTTACTTTGCTCAAAGGGATAGTCGAGCGGGTCGAAGCGGTAGTCGGCTCCGAGGTCTATGAGGCTGCCATCGGGATCGCGCGGGTGATCGGGATCGCCGCTATTAATTGCAGGAGAGGAAGGGCGGAGAGAGAAGTCATGTCTCAGGGGATCAGTGAACTGCGGATCTGTCTGAATGTTCCCATCTCCGGGGAGCGCAAGGGTATCGCTCAGGCTGTAATGAAGATCAATGAGCGAGAGCGAGTCCGTTGAAATGGGCTGGGCGCAGCGGGAGAAAATGCTGTTCGAGACTGAGGCAAAGCCACCTCCTGCGCCGAAGTTTTTTTCAAAAACGCTCACCCCTTCAGGGCAGTCGACGAAGGTGTTTTGATCAATGATGACAGAGGAGCCACGGTCTTTTACCCCCACGCCCTGAGCGCAGCCTACGATGAGGTTCTTACGCATGATGACGGTCGAGCCTTGTCCCACCGAGACGCCTTTATCCGAGTTGAAAAAGAGGCGATTTCCCTCGATGAGGATATTTTGGCACTGCTCGCCGGTGTCAATACCATCGCTATTAAAGCCAAAGAAACGATAGATGCGGCAGTCGCGGATGATGCCATCAATCACGCCATCGTAGTCGATCGCATCGGTGTCTGGTGAGCGATTGCCGAGGAAGGTGCAGCGCTCTGTGAGGGCTTTTCCCTGCTTTACGTTCAGGCCATCCCCTGTGACGGGGATGTGGATGAAGCTATCGCGGAGAATCATTGATCCCCCTCGGAAGAAGAGTGGAGCGCGTGACTCCGAGATGTGGATGAAGTTCATCTCAATCGTCGCATTGAGCCCTGAGATTGCGGAGGGATAGTGCGTGGGATCCTTTCCGCGTGAGGCATCGTGTATTCTTAAGTGATTGAGGATAGAGGGGCTGCTGGGTTCTTCAAAAGAAAGTCCTCCCCAAGTTTGTCCGTTGCGGCCGCGGAAAGTGATCGGTTGGGCTTCACTGCCATTGATGAGCAGCGTGCCTAGGATGCGGAAGTGCTGGTTCGCTTCCATTTCCACTAGCACTCCTTTCTCGATTCGTAGGGTGACTCCATGGGGGATAAGGAGATCATCTTGAATGACGTAAGGAGAGCCTGCCAGGCTCCAGGTGGTATCTGAGTTTAGCGTGCCGCTCAGGATAGTGGCCTGACTCGGAAGGAAATGGGCCTGAATCGATAGGCCGCTGTGTGCTTCAAAGGTAGTGGAGGCAGGGCCGCTTATTCCGGACCAATGGCTGAAGGTAAAACCGGGAGCAGGGATGGCCTCAATCGAGGTTTCCAGACCGGGAAAAAGCGTGAGTGCGGAGTCAGTCATCGTGACCCCGGCAATCTTGAGGCTGCCTTTCTCAAGGGATCCGAGCGAGATCGAGACGGCGGGATCGAGAGCCAGGCCTTGGCGGATTTGTTCCATCACGACGGGTTTACGCGCGTTCGCGAAGCTGCGGATTTTTTGAATCTCGCTGGCGTAGCGGGGTAGGGTCGTTCCAGCGGCATTCCATCGGTCTACGTGGCGCTCTAATTCAGGTTCTAAAAGGGGGCCTAGAGTATCGAGTAGATCCTGAATTCTGGAGGCCCGCAAAGTGGAACCAATCTGGGCGGAGAAGCGCTGTGCAAGACGAGCGCGAAAGGCAGGCACCTGGTGCAAGGAGTGTAAAAGCACGCTCTGTCTGAGCATGTTGGCGAACACGTTATTTTCCGGGTTCTGCCAGGTGCGGTCCATGTCTGGGATGAACCAACGCCATTTGGCGCCCGCTTTGCGCTCCTTCCAAAATTCCCGATTGTGTCGCCAGCTGGTATTCCCGCCGTAGCTCTCACAGATGATGAAGTCGATGTAGCTATCGAGGTCGATTTGTGATTCAAGATAGGCCCAGTTTTCTGGATCGGTCAGGTCCTCGACTTGAATGAAATTTTCCAAAAACTCATTCCACTCACTGATGTCACCGTGGTGTGCGCCGAGAGTCGTCGCGGAGCTGGTGAAGTGGCCGTAACCAAGGTGATCATAATTGCCATCATCCACCCCGTAGTGCTCGTGAAACCATTGTTCGTTCCAGCGATCGCGGAGATTGTAAATCCCCCAATACTCGCCATTGATAAATGAGACGACCGGGCGGCGTGCTGAGGTGTCTACCTTAAGTTCATCATTCCCGGCCAAATACCACCAGAGGGAGTCCCGCAACATGGCATTCTTCCAATCGTCTCCACCTTCCCGCAGGGCGATTCCGCTATGGCGAGGAATGCCGGATCCGGGGAAGAGATCGTAGTGGATGAGGTCATCGCCAAATTTTCCTCGGAGTGCGAAGTTGAGCGCCTTTTGAGCGTGGCTCGCCCAGTTATTTTCGCCCCCGATTCGGATGCCCGCATTGACTGAGAAGCCAGCGCTCCCATCGTTCGGGAAGAACTCCAGATGCCCCGGAGCGTCTTTTCCCTTATAGACATTTTTATTCGGTTCATGCGAGTTGAGATAGATGCCGATGCGCTCGCCAAAAAGCGTCTCGGGATCAGCGGAGACAGAGACGAAAGGGAGATTTTTAAAAGTCTCCCCGATGAAGTAGGTCTGCGTAGCGATGGAGCTAGGCACCTGACCGGGAGCGAAGCAACGCGCTCGCAGCACGGTGGTCTCGCTCACTTCAAAAGGTCCCTCATAAAGAGTCGAGGAGGGATTAGGAGTGGAGCCATCCGTGCTGTAGTAAATGTCACCAGCGCCGGAAGTGAGGGTGATCACTTGAGAGCTCGGATAGAGTCCGGCAGCTGGCGCGAAGCTGACCTCAGGAGACTCGGCGCGGAGATCGCTGATGATGGGCGCGGAGGGACTCAGATTCGGTCCGCCGGGAGTCCCGCCCGCAAATTGTAAAAGCCGGGAAGCTTGAGCGGGATCACGCCCGATTGAGACATCACGCAATTGTTGAGGAAAAGTGAGTGAATCAAGCAGGAGAGGCAGCCCTGGTGCGACGCCTCTCAGGCGGAGATCAAAGCGCATATCTTCAATGCCGAACGCCCCTTGATGCACCTCAACCGTGATGACGTTTTCACCCATCACTAAGGCATCCGAGCTCAGCGTGATGTCTTGGAAAATCCCTTCTTCAGCAGCTGCGGCGATGCGGAGAGCCGGGGTCTCTGAGGTGATGGGCCCATCGGGAAGATTATACCGAGTGAGCTCACTGCCATTGAGAAACACCACTGCGGCATCATCCACTTGCATCTTGAGCGTGAGTTCCGTGAAGTGGCTGGGGTCATCCACGGAGAAACTTTGGCGGAAGTAGGAGGTGATCTGCTTCTCATTCGCAGCATTTCTAGAGCGGATCGCGGTAGCCGGATCATCTCCGTATCCCAGAGGGGCCGCTCCGGAGGCCCAGCTGTGATCATCATAGTCTTTTTGCTTCCATGCATCATCTTGCGGAGAGCGATCATCGAGATACTTCCAAGTGCTGCCGAGGGAGATGAAAGTCTCATTCATCGCCCCCTCCGAGCGATAGAGGGACAAGGTCTCACCCGCCGAGGAAAGTGAAAAATTCGTATGCAAGCGCTCGTTGACAAAAGCGCGCCAAGGCCAATACCCGCGCGGGTGGACATCGCCAATTTCCGCATCATAGCCATCAGCCATAATCAGGAGGTAGCCATTTCCAGGGATGCGAGTCCCAGGTGGGATGGCCCACTTCTGAGGTTCACTCGGGTCATCACTCAGATAATATCCGCTGAGATCCACCTCTTCCGCCCCATCATTAAAGAGCTCCAACCAGTCCGGATAGTCTTCAAAGTCCACAATGTCCGGAAATGAACGAACATTAGAAGCCATCAGCTCATTGATCCGCACTTCCGAAAAGCCCAGCCCCGTCAGAAAGACGAGAAAGACAAGCAAGATGTCACGGAACTGGGGGGGAGAAAAAATCACCCCTAGATAAAATAGGAATGACTCGATTCCGTCAAACCTGCAGTGGCTACGCAAAGTGATCACAAATCAGCCCTTTTTGAGACATGTTATTGAAGTTTGGTTTTAATCAGCGCTATAGTCCTACTGGGAGCACCGAAAATGATGAGAGATGAAAACGATAATTTAAAAGGAGGAAATTCAGCTTTCGTACCGATCGATGAAATTGACGAAACGAAAAATGCTGACGCCGCGAAGCGTGAGAATCGCGGCTTGCGCTCCTCTTCAAAATCTCCTTTCTCGAAAATCTCGGAAAACCAGAAGGACTTAGCCGCCTTTGATGAGGTCGGCTTTGATAAGACAGACCTTGATAAGGCAGAAAAAGGGGACTTCAGCTTCGTGCCAAATGAGAAGGCTCCGAGTGAAGTTCCCTTTGGCGAGGCCTTAGAGACTCCCGCCCAGCCCAGTAAGCTCGCAGCAGTAAGCGCCGCCCCCGTCTTCCGCGCCCCTCAGGTGCAGCCCGCCAAGATCGATCGCGAAAAAGTCTACCCGCCCACTCCTCCCACTCAAGCTTCCTCGCTCCACTCCAGCGCCGCCGAGGCCAAGAATGACGCCGAGGAAATGGAGGTCCTCCCAACGAAAAATCAGTCATCCTCCACCCTCGCTCAGGCTCCAGAAGCGACCAAAGCAGTCAGTAAGTGGGCCTTTTGGAAACGTCCCTCACGCCGTGATGAACAGCTCGCGCGTATCTCGGATGGCTACCTCGAAATGGTCGATCTCGTCCGCGCGATCCGTGGGCAGTTGGAATCGCAAAACGAGAATAATTTAATCCTGCGCGATTCCCTGGCTCACCTCCCGAAGGCGATGGAAGGGCTCGATAAATTCAGCCAATCCCAAGAAACGGTCGGGAAGGCCTTGCAAGAAATCCATGGCCAGCTGGAGCGCACCAGCGTGAAGGATGATAAATTGGTCGATTCGATGGATGGCTTTAACGCGACCTTGCAGGGCATGGATGTGACAAACCGGGCCACCATGAAAACCTTCGACCGCGTTCACGAAAGAATGGGGGACTCAGATCGTAGGATGGAGAACCTCTTTGAAAATGTGCAAGAGACCGAAGAAAAAGTGAGCGATGCGATGGTGCGCTTGCAACGCAATATGGCCATCATGCAGGGGATCTTCCTCTTCTGCCTGCTCGTAGTCATCGCCGTTCTGATCTTCTTCGTGATGAAAAACCTTGAGAAACCAGCGGCCCTCGCTCCCAATCCTCAGGCCAGCCCCGCTCATTCTCAAAGCGTCCTGAAGGAGGGCAAAGAGCCTCCCTCTGGAGTGGCGCCCGTGATCAGAGAGCCACGAGAGCCACGCCAGTTGGGCATCCCTCTCGGCAATGACTAGGGCTTGGTGACAGCGTGAAAATCAGAGCAGGTTTCTAGCCACCTGCGGCGATCGTAATGATCTCCAACTGATCGCGGTTGGCGAGTTGGCGGGCTGCGTATTCCGATGGAGCGAGCGCCTCGCGGTTCAGCTCCACCACCACGGGCTTCTCACCTAGCCCCAGCTCGTCTAAGAGATTTTTTAATGAAAGCGGCTCCGGGAAGTCGCGGCTTTTTCCGTTAATCGTAAGAGTCATGACTTGCTGAGGATGGCGGGATCCCAGTCCTTCCACACTGGATCGAATCCCTCTTTCTGAATCAGTTCCGCGATTTCAGTCACGGAGCGCTTATCGTCAATTTCAAATTGCCCCGTTGCCCGATCGCAGGATTTTTCCTCGCTGATCTCCACTCGGCGGCCTTTCACCGTGAGGTGTAAATCATCGCTGCCAGCGCCAGTGTAGCCGCCGGGATCGGTTTGTGAGCCTGCGGAAATATGAGTGATGCCCAGCCCGAAGAGCGAGTCCCGTAGCTCGGCGGGCTCGCGAGTAGAAAGCACGATGCTCACCTGTGGAAAACAAATACGGAAAGCCGTGATCAATTGGACCAAGTGCCGATCATTTAAAGAAAGCGCAGGATCCGGCGTGTATTGATAATTCCCAGCATGCGGACGCATTCGCGGAAAAGCGATCGAGAAGCTGGCCTTCCAACAATGCCTCATCAGGTAGTCCAGATGAGTGGCCAGCGCGGTCGCCTCATGTTGCCAATCAGCAAGGCCGAACAGCGCGCCGATCCCGATCCGCCGAAAACCTCCCGCATAAGCTCGCTCTGGGCAGTCGAGCCGCCAGTGGAAGTTCTTTTTAGGGCCAGCAGTGTGGAGAACTTCATAGGTTTCCTGATGGTAAGTTTCTTGATAAACAATGAGCCCTTCGGCGCCGTGTTCGACGAGTTCGCGATATTGATCATCTTCCATCGGTCCCACCTCGATTCCAATCGTTGGGATGAGGGCCTTCAGCGCATCGATGCATTCTTGAAGATAACCGTCCGAGACAAACTTGGGATGCTCGCCCGCCACGAGGAGAATGTTCCGGAAACCGAGGTCGTGGAGGTGCTTCGCCTCCGCAACGACTTGCGGGACCGTGAGAGTAGTCCGCAGGATGGGATTATCTCGGGAAAATCCGCAGTATTGGCAATTATTCACGCACTCGTTGCTTAGATAAAGCGGAGCAAAGAGTCTCATTGTTTTGCCGAAGTGTCGCCGGGTGATGGATTGGCTTTGTTGAGCCATAGTCTCGAGCTGACCGTCCGATTTAGGCGCGATCAAATTCCGGAATCGACGCATGAGAGGAGTGGGCTCCTTCATGAGTTGATCAAACTGGCTGGCAAAACTCACGCAGCAGAAGTCCACTGGGAGGGCGACTTTGTCAAAAGCTTTCCCAAGAATGGCATTGCCAGCCCCTCAGAAAGCTGCTCAGATTCTCCCAACATTATGGCCAACGCAACAAACGTGCTCACCCAAGGGATCGAAATCAACGGATCGATCAAGTTCTCTAACGACATGATCATCGATGGTAAGATCGACGGAGAGATCGTTTCTGAAAAAGGCAAAGTGACGATCGCCGAGAACGCCAATATCAAGGGGGATGTGAAGGCTGGTGAGGTAAAGCTCTACGGCAAGGTTGAGGGCACCATTTCCTCTGAGCGTTGCGAATTGAAAGAGAAGTCCTTCCTCAAAGGCGATATCAAAACCAAGACCCTCAGCATGGAAGAGGGCGCGACCCTTCAAGGAAGCACTCAAATCGGAGCCTCCTAGCCTCCTAGCCTCCTAGCTTCCTAGCTTCCTAGCTTCCTAGAAAAGCTCCTCCCGAACTTTCCTAAATTTTCTAAAAACCGCGCTCTCCGGAGTGCGGTTTTTTTTATCTCTCTAGGAGCTCGACGGAGAGGCGCTGGAAGCTGGCGGCATCCAGTAGGAAGTAGTTCGGGTCTTGGCTAGTGCGGCCATAGAAGAGGCCGTTTTTCTTTCCTTCTACGACTTCGGTGAGGCGCAGTTCACGTCTGATTTTTCCCCGTTCGATTCCTTCGTCATCCACATCCTCAACCAGCACCGAGATTTCTAGGCTGGGGTCGGCGAGGCGGAAGGCGGCTTCATCTGCGATCGGGCCGATCCAGTGTTGCACCTCGATGTCGGTAAGCTTTTTAAGCAGTTTCTCAGCCTTGTTCGGGTTAAGGAGTGCGCTCACATCCTTGCCTCCTTGGCTTGCGGACCAGACTTGGGTGTAGAAGTTGTAAGTGAGCTCTAGCGGGGCCTCGTCCTTTTTTCTAATGATCAGCCCATTGATCTCGAAGCGATTCATATTCCACAGCCGCACGCTACGCCAATGGTAGGCTTCTAGCGGCATTTTGTTGAGGTTCTCTGCGGGGATCTCGACGACGTGTGGGCTGTGTTGGCCATTTTCATCGAGCCGGTTGACGAAGAAGGAGCGGGTGCTAATCCGGCCGAGGTGAATCTCGATGCCATCTAATGAGATGATCTGTGGGCGATCCAGCCCGAGGAGATTTAGCCCACTGGGAGCGGGGCTATCTGCCGCGGGGAGCTGGCTTACGATGCTCAACTCGCGATGGGTGATGCCTTTTAAAGCGGATTCGTAAGCCTCGGCTGAGATTTCAAAAGGTCGCCCACGGTCGGCGCGCCGGGCGAAGAATTGTGGAAGAAGTTTCTCGCCGATCACGAAGTTTGCCTGGCTGCCATCGGTGAGCTTTACCTTCACTCGGCGGATCGGCTGGTCCAGTCCGTAAGCCTTGGGATCGGTAGAGGCATCATTGGTGAAGCCTTGGACCTCGTCTTTAAAGAGGGCCTCGAAAAGGCGGGTCACTTGGAATTCATTGGCGGGCCCCTCGTAGGAGCGATTCGGGATTTCTGTGGCATCAAAGTCCTCGACTTCAGCTTGCCAACGCCTCGCGCGCTCATGCGGGTCACGCTCGAGGCTGAGGTTTACGCTGCGGCCCATGAAGTCACTGACGCTGACAGCCTGAACCTGTTTGACTTGCAGAGAGGTCATGGTGCGGCTGCGGAGATCGTTTACGGAACGCGGGAGACCGGCAAGGAGGGAGCCAGCCCCTTGCGGGACCATTAGGATGGCGGCGCGCTTTTTACCAGGGCCCTCGGAGATGGTGACGGGGGCGGTGGCTGCTTGTTCATTCTCACGCGGATAGAAGGTGGCCGTGACGGGGGGGCTGAGTTTTCCATCGGGCAGGAAGTAGCGGATGCTGATGCTGTGATCGATGTTCTCTGGAAGTGGCTCGGGGAGGTTCAGGGCATTTTCATCGAGCACCTGAACGGCGGTGATGCGAGCGAGGCCGCCGAGGAGCTGGGCGAGGCTCTCGGGATTTGCCGAGAGTTCAAAGGGATTTGCAATGGTCCACTCAGCGTCCTTGGCGAGAGAACTGCGCTGGAGGGTGAGCTCTGAGTTTTTTTCCTTAAGGGTGATTTCTGCGGCGGCGGCGGGGGAGAGGTAGAAGAGTTGATGATCGCGGAAGAGGCGCAGGCCTCCGGTGAAGAAGTCGCGAATCGGGATGGTCCGCAGCGCGGGGTTCGCAAAGTCGGCACAAATGTAGAGGTGATCTTTTTTATCCTCCTCGGCAGGACGGATCACGAGGGTGGGGAAGCTGGGCACCTTTTGGGTGGGGTCTTCCATTTCTAAGCTGGGGTCAAAGCCCCGCCATGCGGTGTAGCGACCCATTGTGAAGTGGCACAGGGGTCTTCCAGATTTATCAAAAAGCTCGATCGCAATCTTAGACCCTTTGAGTCCGAATTCAGCGAGATCATCCACCTCATCCCGTTCGATGACATCCTCGATTTGGAGGCGGGATGCGAAGTCGATGACGGAGCGGATGACGCGTGAGTCGGCATAGTCTTGCCATGGTTTTTCGAGGACCCAGGCCGCTCCTTTTTTGACGATGGTGGCCTGCGTTCCATCGTGGTTGAGGATGTGAATGCGGCCGACCTCTGCCGGCTCGAAGTCGTAGACGCGCTCGCCAATTTTAAGCGGTGGGGCTCCGAAGATGAAGTCGAGATTTCCTCTGACCTGTTGCATCACCACGAGGGTCAGCAGAGCAATCGTAAGGCAGGAGAAAAGGAGGGTGGGGATGACTCGCATCAGCTTCAGGGGCGGGGTGGGGAATTTGGAAAAAAATCGGCAATTAGGCGCGGCGCATATTCCAGACGATCATGGCGAGAAGGAAGAACCCGGCAGGGATGAAGAAGACGATGATATTGTGCAGGAAGCTGATTTCAGATTTGATGAGATTGAGCTTGCGGCGCTCTACGCCACGGGGGCCGATCCCGATCAGTTCTTCACGGCCGAGAAGCCAGTGGGTGGAGTTTTTGACGAAGTCGAGCTGCTCGTTGCCGAGGCGTTTTGGATCAAGAAAATCGCTGGTGGAAAGGACGATCATTTTGGAGATGTTAGCGGCTGTTTTATCATCGTTTGCGTTCCCGCGAATCACGGCGGCTCCGATTGCCAAAACGCCTCCTTCATCAGCATCATCATCGTATTTTGGATTGAGTTTTTTATAGTCCGTCTCGCCCCAGAATCCGGGGGCGGCCTCGATGAGCGAGTAGCATTGGATGCCATTACTGACGAGATCCTCGGCTCCTTCACGGACTTCTAGACTACTGACGCGGCCCTCGAAGGGAACGGACTTAGATTCTAGGGAGCCATTGATGCCAAGGCCGGCCGTGAAAGTGGCTAAGACTTGGCTTTCGGTCCGCCCGTTGCGGGTGCGCATGATGCGGTCGTCTCGCGGGGTGATGCCATTTTTTCGTAAGAAAGCGCGCAGGTTGACGGGCCGTGTGCTGGGGTCGAGATAAGCGATGATGGCCGAGGAGGGGCGGTTCCAATAGGCGGTCAGAATGTCGATTTCTTTTTCCTCGAAGTCATATTCAGGAGCGACGATGACGAGGCCTTCAGCGTTCTCAGGGATCTGATCAACCTGTGAGATTTTCATGGGGACGAGGAGGATGTTCTGCTTTTGCAAGGCCTCTGTGAGGACGAGCCAAGGTGAGTCTGCCGCGCCGACCTCGATGTCACTTTTATCCTCTACGAGATACATGATGCGGGGGAGTCCCTCGATTGCTGACTGTATCATGGAGCTGATCAAATCTTCATCTTGATAGCCCACGATGCGGCGTTGCTTATTCACGTCGGTCTCTTTGACGAGGAGGTCATTCACGCGGAGGTAGCGCAGGTGGCTGGTGATGGCGGTGTTTTTTTCTTCCGGGGTGGCGGCGTTCCCTTGGCGAGCATCGATGATGAAGAGGTCATCCTCGAAGAGTTTATCGGCCAAAACATCGCCGTAATTATTCATGACTTCCAGCGCACGGTCGCCATCGCGGATCGGGTCTAAGAAATCAAGCACGACCTTGCCTTTTGAGAGGCGCTCATATTCCTCCACGATGGGGCGTAAGCGGGTGTAGTGCGGAGAGCTCTTGCGAATCGCGGCGATGATCTTGACGGGTTCTTCACGCTTTTGCAGAGCGGAGGAGGAGAGGAGCTTTTGGCTCGCTTCCGAGAGGGTGAAAATACTGCGCTCGGTGAGGTCCAGGCGCTCATAGTATTTACCAGCGAGGTAGAAGATGGAGAGGAGTGAGAGGAAGGCAAAGAGGAGTTGCAGGACGGAGCGCACCCCGAGCCCGAGCCGCTTGATGGGGCGGGGAGGGGGTGCCATTTCGAAGTTTGAATCAGATTCGGCCATGGTGGTATGAAATCAGGGCTTCCAGCGGCGGTAGTCCAGCAGGTGATGGGTGAGAAAGAGAATGAAGCTTGCCGAGCAGAGGTAATAAGCGAGTGGGCGGGAATCCAGTAAGCCGCGCGAGAAATCACGGAGATGGTTCTGCGAGGATACGAAGTCGAAGAGCGGAGCGGCGGCGATTTGGTCTCCAAAAAACGTCGTCACGAGACCGAGGAGGAAGTGGACAAAGAGAATGCCCACGCAGACCACACCGGCGATGATTTGGCTAGAGGTTAGAGCGGAGGCAAGGCAGCCGAAGGCGGTGAAAAGTGCGCCCATGAGCATGATGATGATCATGGCGCCGTAGAGCTCACCCGGGGCAAAGGGTGGCGGGATATCGGTAATGGTGGTGAAGAGTTTGAAGTGAATGATGGCGGGGATCCAGAGGAAGGCGAAGGCGGTGTAAGCGGCGCAGAACTTCGAGAATACCACTTGCCAGGTGCGGACCGGGGCAGTGAGAAGCCCTTCCAAGGTGCCAGAGCGATTCTCCTCTGAGAAAAGCCGCATTGTGAGGACGGGGAAGAGGAAGAGAAAGTAGAACCAGAAGAAGGGTGAGGTGAAGTTTAGGTAAATAAGGCTCTCTGACTGAGCCTGATTCTCAAAGGCCTCCAAGGTGGTCGAGAGGATGAGCCCCTGCATGAGTGCGGCAAAGGCTAAGATAAGCCAGCCGAAGGGTGTGAGGAAGTAGGTCTTGAGTTCCTTGAAGTAGAGGATTCGAAAAATACGCATAGTGGTGAGTGCTTAGTGCTGACTCTGAGTTCTTAATCCTTGCGCGTGAGTTCTACGAAGACCTCTTCTAGGGTCCCCACGCGGCGGCTCAGCGAGCGGAGCGGCCAGCTTTTCTGGCTGGCGAGGTTACCGAGCTTCGCCCGGGTATCGGTATGCGGAGCGACAAAGACGGTGAAGCGATTCCACCCGTCTTGCAGGGACTCACTGGTGATCTTCGTCACTTCCTCAAAGCTTGTGATGGCGATTTCTGCTTCCGGAATAGGAGCCTGCATTTCAACGGTGACTCGGCCTGCGCGTCTCATCGAGTTCACGAGCTTGGTGGGAGTGTCAGCGGCTTTGATTTTTCCGCCATCGATGATGACGACCTTGTTACAGGTCATTTCCACTTCACTCAGGATGTGAGTTGAAAGGAGGATGGTGTGTTTTTGGCCAAGATTCTGGATGAGGCTACGAATCGCGCGGATCTGGTTAGGGTCCAGTCCGTTAGTGGGTTCATCAAGGATCAGGAGGTCAGGCTCATGGATCAGTGCATCGGCCAAGCCCACGCGCTGCCGGTATCCCTTTGAGAGGGTCTTAATCATCTTGCGGCGGACCTCGGTGAGGCCACATGTTTCTAGGACCTCGCCCATACGTTTGCGGAGACGGCTGCCGGAGAGACCTCGGAGCGCTCCCCGAAAGCGGAGGTATTCCTTCACCCGCATCTCAGTGTAGAGGGGGACGTTCTCCGGCATGTAGCCGATTCTTTTCCGGACTTCGAGGGACTCACGAAAGATATCTTTTCCGGCGATTCGGGCCGCTCCGGAGCTGGGAGGAAGGAAGCCGGTGAGCATTCTTAAGGTGGTTGTCTTGCCGGCTCCGTTCGGCCCTAAGAAGCCCACGATCTCGCCGCGCGCGACTTCAAAGGAAATTTGATCGACCGCTCTATGGCGGCCATAATTTTTACTGAGATTGGAAATCTCGATCATGCGATTTTTTTTGATGGAATCAGAGCTGAGCGATTGACTCGTGGAGGTGTGCGCGCTAGCTAAAGCCATTGTTCGACTTCTTCCAAGCTCGAATCTGCCTTACTCGCGAATAATGCCCTGCATCGTAACTCATGTCCTCCCACATATCTTCACGGTTTAACGCCGCCCTTCTGGACGAAAAATTTGAGCAATGGAGCTACGACCCTCAGTCGGTCGAGCCTAACTGGGCCGCCTTCTTTGAGGGCTTCGAACTAGGCTCCACTGTGCCAAAAAAAGGCGGGCCTAATGGCACTCCGGTCGGGAATTCTGCTACGCCTGCAGCGGGTGCCACGCCTTCAGCTGGTTCTGCTGCGCCTGATATGCGTCTCTCAGAAGAGCAACTTTCCTTCCGTGGGAAAGTGGTCAGTCTCATCTACAATTACCGCACGCTCGGCCACACGCAGGCTCATATCAATCCGCTGGATGACTCAGGCCCGGTGAATCCGCGACTAGAGCTGGCTAGCTTCGGGCTCAATGAGGATGATTTAGACCGCGAGGCCTCGACTCAGTTTTTTAGGCAAGGTGAGCCCACCAAGCTGCGCGATCTCATTGTAGCTCTGAAAGAAACCTACTCGGGACGGACCGGCTTCGAATACATGCACATTCATAACACGGAGGTGCGTAATTGGATCCGCCGTCGGATTGAGGATCGCGCGGGCTGTCCGCCCATCACAAGCAATGACCAGAAGCAGGCTTTGCGTTGGCTCATGGAGGCTGAGCTTTTTGAGAACTTTTTGGGGAAGAAGTTCCTTGGAGAAAAGCGCTTTTCTCTCGAGGGAGGTGAGGGCTTGATGATCATTCTCAATCGCATCTTGGAAGGCTGCCCAGCCCAAGGGGTGAAGGAAATTGAAATGGGAATGCCGCACCGAGGTCGCCTCAATGTGCTCGCTCACTTTGTGAAGAAGTCGATCTCGACTCTTCTCTATGAATTCACACCAAACTACGTGCCTGATCTGGTGGCAGGGGATGGCGATGTGAAGTATCACCTTGGCTATGAAAAGGTTCGCGAATTACCAGATGGTGAAGTCCGCGTCAGTCTCGCCGCGAACCCCAGCCATCTTGAAGCGGTCAATCCCGTGGTCGAAGGGAAAGCCCGCGCCCGTCAGCGCCTTATCGGAGATGATGAGGTAAAGACGGACCGGAAGCTGGTGCTCCCACTCTTGCTTCATGGCGATGCGGCATTCGCCGGTCAAGGCCCCGTCGCTGAGGTGCTCAACCTTTCTCAACTCAGAGGATACCGGACCGGAGGCACGATCCATGTCATCGTGAATAACCAAATCGGTTTCACCACGATGCCTTCTGATGCCCGCTCCTCTGCCTATGCCACTGATGTCGCCAAGATGATCGAGGCTCCGATTCTCCATGTGAATGGTGAGCGTCCAGAGGAGTTAATTTGGGCTGCAGAGTTCGCCCTAGAGTTCCGCCAAGTTTGGGGGCGCGATATCGTCATTGATATGTATTGCTACCGCCGACAGGGTCATAATGAGAATGATCAGGCGGCATTCACTCAGCCCCATATCTATCGTAAGATCTCGGGGCGTAAGACCACGGGTCAACTTTTCCAGGATGAACTCGTGGCTGCCGGAGTCATCACGGCGAGCGAGGGGCAAGCCCTTCACGATGAGATTTGGAGCGGATTGGACGCGGGCTTGGAAGACATGCGCAAGCATGAGGAGGATGGAAGCTTTGACGTGTATACAGGCTCCACTGCGGAAGCACAGCCCCCATACTCGCACGATGCGGTCACGACCGGAATCGATCTGGATACTCTCCAGCACATCGGCAAGGTTCTCACGACGATTCCTGAAGGCTTCACGCTCCACCCGACTCTCGCGAAGCGCTTCGTGCCACGCCGAGCTGAGGCGATCCAGAATGGAGGACCCTTCGATTGGGCCTTTGCGGAGGCTCTTGCCTTTGGCTCGCTTTTGATCGATGGCTTTCCGGTGCGTCTTTCTGGGCAAGATTGTCGCCGAGGCACCTTCAGTCAGCGCCATGCTGTCTTCTATGACTATGAGACCCGTGAGCGCTATATTCCGCTGCGTGAAATCAGCGAGAATCAGGAGCGCTTTTGCGTTTATAATAGCCTCCTCTCAGAAACGGCGGTCCTCGGGTTTGATTATGGATACTCTTTGAGTTGTCCGAATATGCTCATTCTTTGGGAGGCCCAATTTGGGGACTTCGCGAACGGGGCTCAGGTCATCATCGATCAGTTCATCTCATCCGCCGAGTCAAAGTGGCAGACTCCTAGCTCGATGGTCCTCCTCCTTCCTCATGGTTATGAGGGCATGGGGCCAGAGCACTCCAGCGCCCGTCTCGAGCGCTTCCTGCAACTCTGCGCGGAGAAGAATATGATCGTGGGGAACTTCACCACGCCCGCACAATATTTCCACGCCCTGCGCCGTCAAAAACACTCGCCGACTCGCAAGCCACTCATCTTAATGACTCCAAAGAGCCTCCTCACTCATCCACGGGCCATTTCCCAAGTGGAGGACTTTTTAGATGACTCCAGCTTCCGCGAGATTCTCCCAGATCACTACGAGTTTGAAAAACCAGAGAACGTGACGCGGGTCATCTTCTGCTCCGGTAAAGTCTACTATGATCTCCTCGCTTACCGTGAGGAAAATGAGATTAAAAATGCCGCCATTGTAAGAGTTGAGCAACTTTACCCTCTCCACACTGAGGAAATAAAGCAGGTCATCAGCCCTTATCGCTCCGCTAAAAAATTCGTGTGGTGCCAAGAAGAGCCGCTCAATATGGGCGCTTGGTTCTTCATGCAGCCTCGCCTCGAAAAACTCACCCGCAGCAACGTCCGCTATGCGGGCCGCGAGCGCGCTTCCA
This sequence comes from uncultured Verrucomicrobiales bacterium, assembly GCA_937944055.1. GTDB lineage: Bacteria > Verrucomicrobiota > Verrucomicrobiia > Verrucomicrobiales > Akkermansiaceae > SW10. The sequence goes on from CALDZJ010000005.1 coordinate 92,271, forward strand.
GTCCTTCCACCGGCTCTAAGGCCGTTCACAAACGCGAGCAGAAGATGCTCTGCGAAAAAGCTTTCTCAGTTTAATTCACCATGCCCCAAGATATTATCATTCCGTCTGTCGGAGAATCGATCACTTCCGTCCTCATCTCTCGTTGGCACCATGCCGATGGCGCGAGCGTCCAGAAAGGTGAAGTCGTCGCGACCTTAGAAACTGACAAGGTTTCCCCAGAGATCGAAGCCGCCAGCTCCGGCACGCTCCACATCTCAGTGGCCGAGGGAGAAGAAGTCGGCATCGGCACGGTGATCGGTTCGATCAGTGAGGGCGCCAGCGCTCAAACTCCAGACGAGGCGGCTCCCCTTGCCGGAAGTCCCAGCCCCGCCGCATCAACTCCGAGCGGAGAGCTTGTCGATATCGTGATGCCTGCCGCAGGTGACTCAATCACTTCAGGCACCATCGCCGCTTGGGCTGTTTCCGATCAAGGCTTCGTGAAAAAAGGAGCCACCGTCCTGACGGTCGACACTGATAAGGTTTCTCAAGAAATTGAGGCTCAAAGCAGCGGCATCGTGACCATCGAGGTCGCCGAAGGGAGCGAGGTGGAAATTGGCCAAAAACTCGGCAGCATCGCCGTCTCAGAGGCCCCAGATTCAGCGGCCACCCCAGCCACCCCAGCCACCCCAGCACCGGCCTCAAGCCCGGCACCTGCGACCCCCGCAGAGCCCACTCGCAGTGCTTCCGCTGCTTCGGCTTCCGCGCCCTCGCAGCAAGCCAGCCCAGCTGCCAAAGCCCCCATTTCTGAGGAGGGCCGCGTCACTCGGAAAAAAATGACTCCACTGCGCCGTAAGATCGCCCAGCACCTCGTCAATGCGCAGCAGACCGCCGCGATTCTTACCACTTTTAATGAGGTCGATATGACTGCCGTGATGCAGCTCCGCAAGTCCGTGCAAGAGGACTTTGTTGCCAAGCACGGAGTGAAGCTAGGCTTCATGTCTCTTTTCACGAAGGCCGTGGTGCAAGCTCTCAAGGAGGTTCCTTCGATCAATGCCAGCATCGAAGAAAATGAGATTGTTCAAAACCATTTCTATGATGTCGGCATCGCCATCGGGACTGAAAAGGGCCTCATCGTGCCTGTCGTCCGTGATTGTGATCAGAAGTCTTTTGCCGAGATTGAGAAAGATATTATCAACTATGCCGTCAAGTCCAAGGAAGGTAAAATCGAACTCTCAGACCTCACTGGGGGCGTCTTCACAATCTCGAATGGTGGAGTTTACGGATCCCTCCTGAGCACTCCTATTCTCAATCCTCCTCAAAGCGGAATTCTCGGAATGCATACCATTCAGCAGCGCCCCATGGCGGTGAACGGAGAGGTCAAAATCCGTCCCATGATGTATCTCGCGATGAGCTACGATCATCGCTTGGTCGATGGTAAGGAGGCGGTCACTTTCTTGATTAAGATTAAGGACTGCCTAGAGAACCCGACCCGCATGATGCTAGAGGTCTAAAGAGATTGAACAGTCTGGAGGATTGAGCATCTTAGAATCTCACTTTATCCTCGAAAGCCGAGCGGAATTAGCGGCGTAATATCCCTTATGCCCACTCCGTCCACGGGTCTCCCGCTCGAGATTCAATCCGGCCTCATCTCGCTGCGTCGCCGGATCCGTCACGTGCAGATCCTGCGGGGGCTTTTACGGACCGCGCTTGTCTTCCTTGCGGGCCTCTTTTTGCTCATTGCGCTGGATTATTTTTTTGCCCCCTTATCGTGGTGGTTCCGGACCAGTCTCTTCTTTCTCTGGCTCGCGAGTATAGTCCTCGCTATCTCTCTTTTTATGATCCGTCCGCTGATGACGAGGCTCAGCTTGCATCGTCTCGCTCGTTGGCTGGAGCTTCGTCACCCTGAAACGGAGGAGCGCATAAGTAGCACGATAGAGTTCTCAGACTCTGCATTTTCTGGGCGCGATCAAGTCTCTCCGGCCCTTCTTGCTGAGCTTTCCCGAGAAGCGGTCTTTGATATTGCTAAGATCGATCCGCAGGAAGAGGTGAGGACCCGTCGAATCCGCCCAAGCTTATTCGCCTTTGGTGCCGGCTGCCTTCTGCTGCTGGGGCTCTTTCTTCTGTGGCCTCCTGAAATGGGCCGCTTGCTGACCCGTGCGCTTTCTCCTTTATCAGATTTAGGAAATGCCGGTGCCGTGCGCTTCGAGATCCAGCCCGGAGAGGTCGAGATCTTAGAAGGGGAGAAACTGGCGATTCAACTCACCTACACGGGCCCCTTAGATGAGCCGCTCCAGTTTCTCATGGAGAAGGATGGCGAAAGCTTGGCCGAGACCCTGCAGCCCATTCGCTCGCAAGATGATCAGCACACCTTTCTCTATCATGTCCATGCGGCGGATCGCAGCTTTCATTACTCAGCGCGTGTCGCGGGGGATCTGAGTGATCGCTTCGAGGCGCGGGTCTATCCCTTACCTCGTTTACGCGATCCCATCGTGACTTTGAAGTTCCCATCTTACACCGGCTGGCCGGATCGTGAGCAGTCGCTCGGTAATGGGGTCCAAGCTCTCACCGGAAGCGAGGTCACGATTCGAGGGCGTTTTGAAAGCCCGCTGGAAAGCGCGGAACTCTTGATGGATTCCCCCGCCTTCGGCCAGGCCGCGCTCCTTCCCTCAGCTGATGCTGACGACAGCACGGAGTTGACTTGGACGGGGATTTTTCCATCTGAGCTAGATGCCAAGGCCACGGTAAAGGTGAAGCACTTCCTCGGGCCAGAGCTGGAAGTCTCAGTATTTTCGCTGAAATCAATCGCCGACCCTGCGCCTCTCGTTAAGCTTCTCACCCCGAGGCTCCGCAGCTTCCGAGTTAAGGCAGATGAGCAAGTAATCATGACTTATGAGGTGATCGAGGCCCTAGGATTGGCGAAGGCTGAAATTGAGTTGCAAGTGAATGGTCAAATGGTCGATCCTCTCCGCGAACTTCTTCCCGAGCGGAGCAGCCTCAGCAATCCGGGAGAGTGGGATGGGAGAGAACGAGACCCCAGCGCGCCACGCCACGATTCACTCTGGAACGGGGAAGCGATGGTCTTCCTAGGCAGCCTCGTCTCACAGCATCCTGATGCTCGCACTTTCAAAATGCGGCTTGCCCTGCACGATCAGCGCCCCGCTGAGTTGGCAGGCCCCGGAGTGGGCTATTCCGAGTGGTTAGAATTCCAGCTGGATCCCAAGGCCCCTTCACTCGTCCGCCAAGAACTCGAGGAAGAAGCCCGCGACATTCGCGAAAACGTGGGGCAGGCGATTCGTGAAATCCAAGAGGCCAAGAGAATCATGCAGCAAGCGAAGAGAGAACTCCATCACGCGGAGGTTACGCAGCGCAGTGAGAAAGCCCTCAGCGACTCCCGTGAAAAACTCACGGCCACGCAGGAGAATTTAAACGAATTAAGCGAGCGTATGAAGCAAGGCGTTCAGGAGCACCGTCGTAAGGACGTTCAGAATACGCTCGCAAAGCTCGATGAGGCAAAGCAAGCGCTTGAAAAATCCGCGCTGCAAGATCGTCCAGAATCTCGAAAAGCCCAAGTGGATCAGGCTCATCGCAAGAGCCAAGAAGCGGTCACAAATCTCCGCGAATTGCAGCAAGAACTGCGTAGAGACGAAGGAAAGCTTGATGACCTCGCCCGCCTTCAGGAGATGGCTCAGCGGCAGGAGGCACTCGCTCGCGAAGCCAGCGCACAGGCGATCGACCAAATTTGGCAAAACAAGCAGCGCCAACTTCGGGAAGAAATCCGGCGCAAAGTACAGCAATCCCCCCAAGCCAAAGCCGCTGCGATGAAGGCGCAAAGCGAGCGCGCAGCTCAGCTCGCAAAGGAAGCGGCCACCCTAGAACAAGCGCAAAAAGCGCTGGCAAAGCTCGCCCCAGAACAAGACGCGGCAGCAGCAAGCGCGGCAGTCCGGGCGGCAGAACTCGCAGAAGAGATTCAGAGTATTCCAGAAATCGAGGGCAATGCGCTCGCCCAAGCTAAAAACCAAGCAGAGCAAGCTTCGCAAAAATCGGCACAAGCCAGCCAATCACAGCAAGCTGGCCAAGCCTCAAAACAACACCAGCAAGCGGCCGAAAAATTAGGGCAAGTGAGCCAATCACTCACCCGAGCATCTCGGGAACTCGCTCAGCGAGCCGCGCAGGCCGCCCAGCAAAGCGAGAACCCACAAAAGGCTCCCGCGCCCGCTGCACAAATGGCGGAAGCACTCCAACAAAGCGCGCAAGCCGCCCAAGCAAGTGCCCGTGCGAGCGAGTCCCAAAAAGCCAGCTCCAGCGCTCAGGCCAGCGCTCAGGCCAGCGCGCAAGCAGCAGCTCAGGCCCTCCGCGCAGCGGCCCAGCAAGCGAAAGAGAAGATGAAACGCGGGGGCGAGGCCGGAGCAAAAACAAGTCAGGCCGCTGAGGAGAGTGGCCCTGCTGACTCTGTTGATCCCGGCCAAGCGGCCCAGGAGGCCCAGGAGGCGCGCGATGCAGAGGAAGGGCCACGCCTCGCTCAGAGCGAGCAGGGCGTTCCTCCCGAATTAGCAAAACTTGGCATCAGCACTTCCGACTGGGAAAAAATTAAGGCCAATATGAATACCGATCTCAGCGGATCAGCGGGCACCGTCATTCCTGATGACTACCGCCAGCTCGTTAAAAAATACTTCGAGCAAATGATTAAAGAACAATGAAAATGCGCTTTCTCATTCACTTTCTCGGCTTACTGGCCTTCCTCAGCCTCTCTTGCCCCGCTCAGGAAATCGCTCCCAGCGTCTTTGCGAAGTGGCGTGAAAAGGTCGACCCCGCGGTGGAGCGCGGACTCCAATATCTGGTCCGCGTGCAGCGTAATGATGGAAGCTATCCCGGCAGCTACGGAGACTCCTGCGGAATTCCCGCCCTTGCCGGCATGGCTTACCTGTCGCGCGGCCACTTGGCCACAGAAGGCCCCTACGCCAATTCCCTGAACCAGATCATTGATTTTTTAATCTCGCGCCAAAACCGCGAAGGCCTTTACACGGGCGGGCAATTTGGGAGCGGGCCGATGTATGGCCACAATATCGCCACTCTTTTCCTCTCTGAGATTTCTGGAATGGTCGACCCCGCACGCCAGAAAAAGATCAACGCCAGCCTTCCGCGCGCCCTCGCCCTGATCCTGCGTGCGCAGGCCGTGAAGAAAGAAGCTCGGCATCAAGGCGGTTGGCGCTACCACCCGAACTCAAAGGACTCAGATACCTCATGCAGCGGTTGGGCCCTCATGGCGCTGCGCTCCGCCAAGCTGAATGGCGCCAAGGTCCCAGACCAAGCGATCAAAGATGCGGTAAAGTATCTCTACCGGAATTTTTCGCGAAAGAATGGCCACTTCGGCTATTCCAGCCCTCATAATCAAAAAAATTCCCTCACCGGAATGGGCCTCCTCTGCCTCGAGCTTTGCGGAGAGCACGGAAAGGAGTCTACCCTGAAAGCGGCCGACTTCATCCTGCGGAACTTTCGCTCGCTCGAAGGGGCACAATTCGAGTTCTACGGGAATTATTACAATGCGCAGGCCATGTTTCAAATCGGGGGCAAGTATTGGGAAACCTACGCTGATTGGATGTACGAGACTTACTTAAGTCAGCAAAAAAATGACGGCTCTTGGTATAGTAAAGAAGCGGGGCAAGTTTACGGCACAGCCATGATGACGCTGGCCTTCACCGTGCCTTATCGGCAACTCCCGATCTATCAGCGTGACGAAACGGTGGACGAGGAGTAAGCTCCGCCCATGTCCGAGATTGAGGAACTTTATCAGGCCTTAGAAGAAGCCCGCGAGGCAGATCAAGTGGCCAGCGCCTGCCTCATCTATGAGGAAATTCTCACTCAAGAAGACACGGAAAACCTCTTCTCCTCTCTCCTTTACGCCACCGATCTCATCGATTTTGGAAATTTTTCCCAAGCAGAAGCCACCCTAGAGCGGCTCGGCGAACTTTGCGAAGATGACGAAGAAAAAGAGCTCCTCCTCTTTAACAAAGCGACCCTATACGAGAAAACGGGCCGCTTTGCCGACGCTGAAAAATATTACCGCGCGGCTCATGAAAAAAATACAACCCGGGGGGAACTCCTCCTCATGGCCGCCAATATGGCCTTCCAGCGAGCAGAAGCGGCCAAGGCTGAGTATCTGGTCCGCGAGGCCCTAAAATACCAATGCGAGAAAGATGAAGCCTACGCCAGCCTCGGCGGCTACCTCGCTAGCCAACGCCGCTTCTCTGAAGCCCGCGAGGCCTTCCTAGAAGTCCTAAAAGCTGACCCCAGCAACGAGCATGCCGCAGAGTGGCTCGAGGATCTTGAACAGGTGCTCTAGTCCGAGGGGGCAAGGAGGGAGAGCAATCGGCGGTGAATGTTCTGCCAGTCTTGATCGAGATTGATGCTCGCGATCTGGAGGCGGGAACCGTCCAGCTGAAGGTCGTGGTAGAAATCATGCCCGACCGCAGGGTAGAGGAGGATCCCCTCAACCTTGGGCCACTCTTTCTCCCGGCGGGCGTTCCGGAGATAGGCCGTGATTTGGTAGAGATGATTGGAATTAAAACGAGCACGGGCTTCTCCCTTGGCTTTGAAGGCATCTTTGTAAAATTTGCAGTCGAGGACGATCTGTTGCTCTGAGGAATAGAGTACGACATCGGTTTCCATACGGGGAACGAGCGCAAGACTCTCGGGTGTCCCTTCTGTGCACCAGTGAAGGTGAGGAGCGCTGACAGCGAAGGAGGAATGCTGGGCGTAAAAGTTTCTGATAAATTTCTCAAAGAGGGAGGCCATGGTCTTTTTCTCACGAATGAAGTCTCGGAAACGTGAATCCCCTTTCTCCTCGGTAGGGAGGAGCGAGTCGTGAATGAGTTCGCAGACATTCATGAGAAAGCGATACTGGCGATTGTTGCGGTGGAGGCGGACGTTTCGGAAAAGGCGGGAGGTGATGCGGATGGGGGGGATCTGGCCTAGGAGCTTTTCCTGATGGTGGATCAGGGCTAAGCTTTGAGTTCTTAAATGAGGATTAGCAGCGAGGAGGGAGATGGTGGTTTTTAGGATGCGATTGTGGAGGATGTCGTGGCTTAGTTCATCGAACTCGCAGACCATGCGGCCTTGCCTCCAAGTCTGTTTGGCCATGCTTGCGCTGAGATCAAAACGGCCTTTGAGAGAGGCAGTTTCTTCGCGGTGGAGGCGGTAGTCTCGGTCGAGACCGCGCTTAATGAGTTGCTGGGTTCCGTTGCTGAGAACTCGGGCGAAGAGTTCGTCGAGGGAATGGCACTCGTCGGAGGCAACATCTATTTCATCAGCCTCGGCGAGCTGGTCCCAAGCGTAGCAGAGGAGGTAGTAAATGTTTTGGATGGGGATTGCTCCAGCCATGGGAGTTTAGGCGAGGAGGTTCTCGATTTCGGATTCTGCTTTGGATTCATTATCCATCCAATATTCGCGGAGGAGGGGGGCGATCTCAAATTCGATGAGGTCTTGATACCAGTCATCCTCGGCGGTCGTATCCGGTTCGGGACAGAAGAAACTGTGGCCGATACGGTAGCCTTTACCTAGGTTGCGGCTGTCATCGAGGATTGTCTCATTGAGTGATTCAATTCGCGAACGGATCTTTGAGAGGAGGTCCGGGCTTGCTCCACATTTCGTCAAAAGAGATTCAAAGTTGAGGCTCTGGAATTCCGGATTGAGGTCGATGAAGGAGAAGCGGCGGCGAAGGGCGTAGTCGACCATCGAGAGCGATCGGTCGGCGGTGTTCATGGTACCGATCAGGTGGAGGTTCGGCGGGACGTGAAATTCGCCTGAGGAGTAGGTGAGTTTGAGCGCATAGGCGGGGGCGCGTTTGTCGTGCTCGATGAGCATCATGAGCTCGCCAAAGATTTTGCTGAGGTTGCCGCGATTGATTTCATCGATGATGAGGAAGTAGGGGCGGTCGGAGTCCTCACGGGCTTCGGTGCAGAGGTCAAAAAAGGTTCCGTTCTTGAGTTCGAATCCGCCTTTGCCATCGGGGCGGTAGCCTTGGATGAAGTCCTCGTAGGAATACGATTGGTGGAACTGGATCATGGGGGCGCGGGCCTTGTTCTTTTCGCCCATGAGTGCGTAGGCGAGGCGACGGGCAACGAAGGTTTTTCCGACTCCCGGGGGGCCTTGTAAGATGATGTTTTTCTTACGGGAGAGGAGGGTGAGGATGGAGTCGAATTGCTCTTCGCTCATGAAGAGATCAGCGAGGGCATTTTCTCGGGTGTAGAGATTAGTCGGAGGGGGTGGGGAATGGTTCTCTCGATCTCCGTAGAATGACTCCAGAATTTCGCGGCACCTACGATAGTTGTCGATATTGGTCAGGGTTTTCATGGGAACCCTGCTTCCATCGACTAGCTCGGCTTCCCGATTATCCTGCCAATCAACGCCGATGAGGTGTTGAAACTCCTCGCGAGTGGGATCAAAGGAATATTCTTGGGTGACAATGCCATATCCGAGAACGCGACTGCGCCCTTGTTTCGCGTAAATGACATCGTCCTCGGAGATTTCGTTGGCGAATTCCCAAAGTGCCAGTGAGTCGTTCATGTAGGAGCCTTCTTGCTCATTCACCTCTACGAGTTTGACTCTGATGGCTTCTCGGTCCTCATACTGTGAGAGGTCGCCGAGAGTGTCCCAGCCGATGGCGGCGATGCCTTGCTCTTGGAACTCAGGCCAGAGATAGGCCTGAGCACCGGGGGAGATGACCCAGTGACGTTGCTCGTGCTTTTCGGGTGAGATTTGGCTCTCGTCTACCTCTTCCCAAGCCCAGTGATAAGCGGCAGCAGAAAATTGAGGGATTGGTTGAGCGATCTGTGAGTGAAACTCTTCCAACTTCTTGAGATATTCGGAATAGTTTCTCGGTTTTCCGGTGACTCCCAGCTCTTCTAGGTAGCCAAGATTGACCGAGTCCATTGAGAGGTATTTCTCGGGATTTACCCAGAAAAGCCCCATTGTGAGGTAGGCCAGCCCGATTCCACGAAAATCCAGACATCGTTCATAGAGTTTGCCGTCGAGCTCGGCAGGGTCTCTCTGGTAGGCTTGTTCGGCAAGGTCCCAGAGAGCTGGCACCTGATCGGGGGACCTTCGGAAGGCGTAGGGAATCCACCAAGATTTCTGATTGTTGGCAATCGGGATGCCTTCAAAGGACTCGGGGATTTCGGAGGAGAGATTCCACTTCCTTTTTAGATAGCTCCAGAGGGCTTTGCGGTTCTCTTTGGTGAGCCCGCGATTAAAGGTCGCCAGAAAGGTAAAGGGGTCGATTTCAGCGAGAGGTATGACATTTCCCTTAGGGTTTTGGTCATTGATGGGGGTAACCTTGAGCCCCGCCTCTCTCATCTCAAGAAGGAGAGCGATGAGTTCTGGTTGCCGGTTGCGGAAGGTGAGGAGTTTTTCGACCACTTCGCGATGAAGGGTGATCCATGGAAATTCGGAATCTAGTGACATATCAATTTAGAGAGGACTCTGCGCAGATTTTTCGAGAGTTGCAATGGCATCGACTTCGAGGCGCTGTGCGGCTGCTTCGAGTGCGCCTTCGGTGGTCTGGCTTGATTGAAGGAGGCCGTAGTTGCAGGTGTGGAGAGCTTCGTTGAGGTCAGAGGGGCTGTGGAGGAGTTCCCTGATCCCGCTTCCGGCGCCTAGGGCGAGGCTTTGCCAATCGTCAGGAAAGGCTGATCTCAGGGCTGCTTCCCAGAGGGTCGCCCAGGGCCGATAGTCGTCTTGATTTGAAAGGATGGCCATCGCAAGGACACGGCCGAGGTCTTTGTTTGATCGTTTAATGGTGCGGTCATGGATTTCTGCACTCATCAGTTCCGGGCCGATCTTTGCATGTGAGAGTATGTTGGAGAGTGCCATGAGTTCGGGGCGGGCGTAGCGAATGCCTAAGTGGCTCACGGGAATGGGGTCGTAAGCGGTGAGGGAAAGAAATCGGAAGGAGGGGAGGCCAAAATCTCCTTGGTCGAGAGTGAGTCGGGTCCAATCTTTGCCCTCGTTCTTTGGGTCACTTGGGACAGTGAGAAATTTGATGAACCAAGCCTCTTCGGTATTTGGATCGGCATCAGGCGGATAAAGCCGGATGGCGGGGAGTTTGTGAAGTGGTGTTTCGGAGGCTCCCGGGGTTTGGTGATCTCCGAGAAGACGACGTTGCCAGCCTGCTTTAAGGAGCTGGGTCGCGATCGTTTCTCCGGCTTGGACGGCGACGCTGTAGGGCTCAATCACGCAGTCGATGTCTTTAGTACGAACGGTCTTCGATTGATCGTCGCCAAAGAAGTGGTAACCGGCGGCCAGGCTTCCGATGATGACAATGTTCTCCCGGCATTCTGCGGGCAGGGCGGCGGAGACTTCCTTGAAAATCTCGGAGGGGGTGACGTGGCTCATGAGTTCATCTTCTGGATGAGGTGTTGAAGGAGTTCCTGAGCTTGGGGATCGAAACGCATTGCGTGAAGGTCGAGCAGGGTTTCTACTTCATCGGTGATGGTGTTTCCATCTTGGTCTTGTTGGAAAAATGACCTCGGACGGTCAAGGTGGTTGAGGACGATTTGTGGGGTTTCATCTCGTTCGACGGGACGAAGGGCGGGGTCGAGATGGCGGAGAAGCTGTTTTTTCTCTGACGGGTCAGCGAGGTAGAGAGTGAGGTCCAGCCGAGGGGTTCCTACGAGATCGATTCCGGGGAGGTAGTGGCGTGCGGCGTGGGTGCCGCCGATTGCGATCTCGATTTCTTCGCTTTCTCTTCCCTCCACGAACTCGAGCGTGCGTTTGAGGAGAGCTTCCGGTGATCGGGCTTGCCCGTCCCGGACGCGGTAGCCTTCACTTTGGCGGGCTGCGGGAGCCTGGAGGAGAATGGCTGGCCAGTGCTCGGAGGGAAAGGCCTTGAGCATCACGCTGCGGTTCGAGCTGCGGACGAGGTGTCCCTCCAATCTATCGAGTGCTTCGCTAGGGTGGGATAACTGATACCGATCTCTGATCCTAAGCTTTTGAGAGAACGTGGTCCGGATTGTCTGAACCAATGAATGAGGAGGACGGAAAGGGTATCATCAAAGGCGAAGCCGCGCCGCTTCCGTGCATGCTGGCGGCCAATGTGGTGCTGGGCGATCTCTGGGATGTGACTAATTTCAAGGCCAGAGACCTTTCCGTAAGAGGGCTTGATCTGTTGTTCATGGCGATAGATGACGATGTTCAACGCTTTTCTTATTTTCTCATCTAAAAGTAGCAGGGTCCGGTCGAGTTCGTGAAAAAAACGTTTCTCGCTGATTTGGAGCCTGGAGAAGACGAGAATGGGTTTCAGGTCGAGGACTGCCAGAAAGGAGGCTTCGATGACGGCGGCGTGGAGGTCACGGACATTGCGAATCCCTGCTTTGAATACAAAAACAGAGTTGCCCAGCACGGCATCGATTCGTGCTTTGCCGTGGTCTTCCCCGGGGATGATGCTTTGGAGGGGGATGTCTAGTTGGAGATCGCTCACGAGACTTAAAGTAGCACTTAAAAATCAAAGTTGCAACTTAATGTTTAAGTGGCGCCTTTGTTTAAGCGGCGGCGGGAATTTTTGTGTGGGGCAAGTGCCGAGGTTCGGGTTTGGGGCTTCCGGCTTTGATATTTTAGGAAGCTGTGAATTGAGGCTAGATTCGATGAGCGTGATTTCCTCGGTCCAAATCGAGAGGTCTGGGAGGAAGGTCGAGCCATCATGGACGAGGCAGCGTTGCTCCCATTCTTGGGCGGCATGCTGGATGGGAGTGAATTCGGGGTGGGCGCTTAGGTTCCTGCTTTTTTGAGGAAGTCTAGGAGGAAGTCGATTCGTTTACGGACTTCGGGGGTTTCTAGGAGGCGTTGGCGGTCGTTGGGGGTGTGGATGAATTGTTGGGCGATGGCGTCGGAGCAGGTGGCGGAGTCGCCGGCTTTATCGAGGGTGGTGTTGATTTGCTCGTTGACCTCGGAGGGGAAGTTGGCGAGGGCGCGGTTGATGGCCCGGCGGAGGCGATTTAGGGTTTCTTTTTCTTCTGCTGCGGGGAGGGTGGTATCTAGGACGGGGCGAATGCTGGCGTAGGGGTAGGGTTTGTCATCGTGCCATTGCTCGAAGTAGACGCGAAAGATGCCGTGGAGAAGGAGGTTGGAGGTGCCTTCTTCTGATTCACGGGAGGCGCGGATGAGTCCGATGGTTCCGACGGGTGCGGCGCAGCGGTCGGGGTCGTTGCTGTCATCGCCAAGAAGATTTCCGATGCAGAACATGCAGTCGCCTGCGAGGGCATCCTCTAACATTTGGCGATAGCGGGGCTCGAAGATGTGGAGTGGCATGCCTCCGTGGGGGAAAAGAACGGTGTCGGGTAGGAGCATGACGCCGCATTTTTCGGGAATTTCAAGGGAGGTCATTGTGGCGGAGGAGGTTTTGATTTTCTCGGGGAGGGGGGAGGTTTCAGCGGGAGTGAGAGCTCGGGGCGATGGTTTAGGAGGGGGGAGAGTTATGAGTTTTGGGGGAGGAGTTTTTTGACATATTTGGCGAGGAGATCGGCTTCTAGGTTGACGCTTTGGCCGATCTTCGCTTGGGCGAGGTGGGTCGCTTTGAAGGTGTGTGGAGTGATCCAGAATACGGCGCTGTGGGAGGTGAGTTCTGCGATGGTGAGGGAGATTCCATCGATGCAGAGTGAGCCTTTATCGATGCAAAGGGCGTGGATTTCTGGCGGGAGGGTGATTTCTAGGCGGTGGTCTTGGCCTTGGGGTGAGAGGTCAGCGATGGTGCCGATGGCATCGACATGCCCTTGGACGAAGTGGCCACCGAGGCGGTCACCCACTGCGAGGGCGCGCTCTAAGTTGACGATGCTGCCTTCTTTTAGCTGGCCGAGTGAGGTGACTTTGAGCGTTTGGCCGAGGAGGTCAAAGCGGACATGCGGCTCAAGTGAGGCTACGGTGAGGCAGCAGCCATTGGTGGCTACGGAGTCTCCGAGGCTGAGTTCACTGGCGAAGGGGACATCGAGAAGGAGGGTGGCTTGTTCTCCATTTTGGGGGGTGAGTGAGATGACACGTCCGCGTGTTTCGACTAATCCAGTGAACATGGGCTGTGGGGTCTTTCGTCTGCGATTTAGGGCGGGGATTATTGGTGGGAGTGGGTGATGTCACCGGTGGCGGTCTTGTGGGTGTGGACTCCGCTGGCGGGGTTCCCTTCTGCGTGAATGTGCGCGCCATCAGGCTTGATACTGAGGTCAGGCTGGGTGCTTGGCTTGGGGTCGATTTTCCGCCCGCTGGAGGGGAGGAGCATGAAGCAGGCTCCGACAATGATGGTGGGGATCGCGGCGGATTTTAGGAGGCTGAGTGGAGCGACTCCTCCTTTGAAGTAGCGGCCTAGGATGGACTGGCCGGCGGGGTTGGGTGCGTTGGCGATGACGGTGAGTCCTCCACCGGTGACGGCTCCTGCGACGATGGCATACTTGGCTCCGATGCTGAGTCCGGGTGCTTGGGAGGCGAGGTAGGTGATGGCGGCGTTATCATTGACGGCGGTGAGGAGGGTGGAGCCGATCATGAGAATCCATGGGTTGTCGATGGAGGTGAGGAGGACTGAGATCCACCAGCCTTGGCAACCACCGTGAATGACGAGGCCGGCGAGGAAGAAGCCGACGAGGACGGGGCTCTTCATATCGACTTCATTTTGGTGGTGGCCGGTGGCTTGAGTGAAGCCGAGGAAGAAGAGGAAGCCGCCGATGAAGAGGGGTGGGTCATGGGCGAAGATGACGGTCCAAGCGAGGAAGAGAAGGTGGGCGATGGTGATCCAGCTGGGGATGGGGTCTTCACGCTCGGTCCACTTTAGGGGGACGTGCATATCGGTCTGCATGGTGGGCTTGAGTTTCGCGAACTCGGCTCGGAAGATGTAGAAGTAGAGTGCGTTTGAGATGAGGATGCCGATCGTGGCTTTCCAGCCGAAGTTGATGAACATGTAGCTCATGCCAAAGCTCCATTTCTCGGCGATCATGAGGACGGGAGGGGCGGCAAAGTGGGTGAGGGTGCCGCCGACTGAGATGTTTACGAAAAGGAGGCCGAGGGTGGCGTAGGCGAATTTCGGGGAGGGGTTGAGATCGTAGAATTTTTTGGAGAGTAGGAAGGCTGCGATGGTCATGGCAGCGGGCTCGGTGATGAAGGATCCGAGGATGGGAGTGATGGTGAGAGCGGCAAACCACCAGGAGGCTGGGGTGCCTCCGAAGAGTTTGGCGACTTTATCGACGAGGAACTCTGCGAAGCGGACGACGGGACGGGTGGCTGCCATGGCCATGATGATGACGACGAAGAGGGGCTCCGTGAAATTGACGTCTTTCCCGATGTAGGATTTCAACTCGCTGAAGCCAGCGCCGAGGCCCTCGCCTTGGATGCCAAAGAACCAAAGGATGGCTCCTGCGAGGGCGATGACCCAGATCCCGAAGACTGCTTCAACCTCGCCAAGGAAGTGGAAGAGATTAGCGCGGAAGGAGACGTCATCTTTCGCGCCGTCATGGGGTTTTGCTTGGGCTGTGAGGCCCATTTCCTCGATCCTTTTCTGATGTTGCGTTTCGTGGTGATGGGCCATTTCTAGGAAGTAGCCACTGAGGAAGGTGTGGATGATGGCGCAGATGAAGATGAGGGTGGCGATGAGGTTGAAGCCTTTTTGTTGGCCGGCGCGGTATTTTAGTTTTTGCCACATTGACCAGTCTTCTCCCTCGACTTCTGCGTATTGAGCGAGGGGTTTTGGGAAGATGGCTTGTTGGTCTTTGCTGAGGCCGAATTCTCCGGCTTGGTAGGCGGGTTCTTTGGCGCTTGCGGCGTGAGCTGGAGCGCTAAGGAAGGAAAAGAGAAGTGCGAGGGCGAGCGGGAGCGGGGCAAAAAACTTCACGCGCGCAATGTAGCGAGAGTGCGGAGGGGGGCAAGAAATACCCGCAGAGTCCGTGCAGGTGGTTTGCAGAGGAGGGTGAGAGGAGGGTGAGGAGCTTTTTTTAAGGCCCTCCTTGAATGGAGTGTGTTTTTCGCGGCATGGCTACTGCATGGCGGCGATTTGCTCGTTGATTTTCTGGATTTCGTCCATGAGGGCTTTTCCCTCGGGGGTTTTTTCGGCGAGGGAGCGGCGGAGGTTTGCGAGTTCTTTTTCGCTGCGGGCGATGCGGTCCTCTGCCTCGCGAATGGCGGGGAGTTCTTTGCTGAGGGTGTGGATTTTCCCGGTGATTTTTAAGATGTTTTCGCGCGCTTGGGTGATCTCGCTCTCTCGTTTGTTTAGGATGGCGGAGCGTTGGTGGCCTTGCCAAGATTTGAGGTCTTGGTTGAGTTTTTGGAGGTTGGGGTGGGTGTCGCGGATCGTTTTGAGGTCGATGAGTGCCTGTTGTTTTTCTTCGAAGACGATTTTCATCTCGCCGGAGGAATCGATCTTGCTGGTGGAGACGAGGCGGTTGAGTTGTTTGGTGAGGCTGTGTTTTTTATTGAGGAGCTTGGCTTGTTCTTGGAGGAAGGCGCGGACTTGGGCCTCTGTTTTAGCTTCGGCTGGAGGGTTTTTTTCTTCAGCGGCGGGCTGATCTGGTTGGCAGCCGCTTAGGATGAGGCAGGCGGCGAGGCCTGTGATCTGGGTAAGGGGTTTGGGAAGGGGGTGCTGTGAGAACATATGGAAATGAAAGCATGCTTTGTCCACCATTGCCACTTTTCCAGACCTGTGTTTTGCTATTTTTAGGGATGAGTGAGATTGGTCAAACGGGTGCTTTTGGGCGATGGCTCTATCGGAATTATCGTCAGGGGAGCTCGGTGGGGTATTTTGTGCGGAGTCGGGTGCGGCCGGCGGCGTGGCTTTTGATGGGAGGAGGGATTATGGGGGGGCTTTTTGGCTCGAACTTGGAGAAAAGCGTGGTGCTGATGGTTTCGATTTTGTTTTTGGCGCTTTTGATGGTGGGCTTGGTGTGGGCCTACTTTCGGAAGGCAGAGGTTACGGCGCATCGTGAGCTCCCAAGAAGTGGGGCGGTGGGGGAGCTGTTGAGTTATGAGGTGGCGGTGCGTAATGTGGGGCGCAGGCGTCTGCGGGATGTGTTTTTCCGTGAAATGGGAGATGATCCTCGCCCGACGGAGTGGGAGTTTATGAATTTACGGGAACCGGGCGAGGAGGAGCGGAATTTGTTTGATCGGACCTTTGTGTTTTATCGCTGGAAGTGGCTGAACGATCGGGGTGGGCTTTGGAAAAATCAGGGGAGTTCGGGGAGTGTGACGATCGATGCAGGTGAGGAGGGGCGGGTTCGTTTGTCTTTGTTGCCCTTGCGCCGGGGGCTCCTGCGCTTGAATGATCTGCGTGCGGAGTTGCCCGATCCGCTGGGCCTCTTCCAACGTCGGCGCGCCATTCTAAATGAGGAGGATGAGGTGTTAATCATTCCAAAGCGTTACCGCTTGCCGGAGCTGCATCTGGGGGGGGCTTCGGAGTTGAAGGTGGGCGGCGAGACGGTATCGAGCCGGCGTGGTGAGGGGGGGGAGTTTATGGGTTTACGAGAATACCGAGAGGGGGATTCTTTGAGAAAAATTCATTGGAAGGCGTGGGCACGGACGGGGCAAGCGATTGTGAAGGAGTTCGAGGAGCTCAAGTTTCCTCGCTATGGTTTGGTCTTAGATACGAGTTTGAAGGATAGTGGGCCGAGTTTGTTTGAGGAGGCGGTATCGGTCGCGGCTTCTTTCGTCTCCTCGATGGATCGCGAGAGTTGTCTGCTGGATTTGATGTTTGTGCGAACGGAGCCGGAGGCCTTTACGGCGGGGCAAGGAGTGGAGCGGACGGATCGCTTGATGGAAGTTCTAGCGAGAGTGGAGGGGAGTGCTGAGAGGAGTGCTGAGGGGAGTTACGAGGCGCTGGGGCAGTTGGTTTTGCGCTATGCCGCTGAGATGACGGCGTGTGTGGTGGTCTTGTGTGCTTGGTGTCCGGAGCGTGAGGATTTTTTACGTCGCTTGCAGGCGGCGGGGTTAGATTTGCGGGTTTATATTATTGTGGCGGGTGAGAAGGTGGCGGGGAAGGTGACGAAGAGAGAGAAGGCGATGAGTGAGGATGAAGCGGCGGGGGTAGGGGTAGGGGTAGGGGTAGGGGTAGGGGTAGGGGTAGGGGTAGGGGTAGAGGCCTGGGCTGGAGCTCATTGCTTACGGGTCGAT
>CALDZJ010000006.1 GCA_937944055.1 uncultured Verrucomicrobiales bacterium
GAGGGTTGAGACTGCAGAGGGGCCGAGGCCGAGGTAGTCATTCCCAATCCAGTATCCTTGATTGTGCCGAGATTGCTTCCCGGGGAGGGCGTAATTTGAGGTCTCGTAGTGTTGGTAGCCGGCTGAAGTGAGCATTTCCTCGGCGAGGAGGAACATGTTGGCGTTTAAGTCGGGGTCGTCGATGAAGTCTCCGCTTTGGAATTTTTTGAAGAAGTCGGTGTCTTCTTCGTAGGTGAGATTGTAGGCGGAGAGGTGCTGGGGTTGGAGAAGGAGGGCTTGGGTGAGGGAGTCTTCCCAATCGATGAGGGATTGGCCGGGAACGGAGAAGATGAGGTCGAGATTGACTTCAAGATCGGAGGCTTCGCGAAGAAGGTGGACGGATTGAATGGCTTGCATGGGCGTGTGCTCGCGGCCTAAGAGCTCGAGCTGAGGACCGAGGAAGGATTGCACGCCGAGGGAGACGCGGGTCACGCCGAGCTCTTGGTAGAGATGGGCGGTGCGGGCGGTGAAGGTGGCGGGATTGGCCTCAAGCGTGATCTCCTCGATGTTGGAGAAGTCAAAGATTTCACGTAGTCCGGTGAAGAGGCGGGTGAGGTGAGTGGGCGAGAGCATCGACGGGGTGCCGCCGCCGAAGTAGATGGTTTTGAGGGGTGCGAGCTTTTTCTGAGCATGGAATTTCGCTTCGCTGAGGAGGGCCTCGACAAAGGCTCCGAGGTCGGTTTTGCCGGGAGTGTGCTTATAAAAGGAGCAGTAGGGGCAGATCCGGTGGCAGAAGGGAATGTGTAGGTAGAGGTGCATTTTAGGGGGATCCTAAATTCTAAATGGAGAAAGACGAGATAGAGAGAGGCGCTAGAGGGTAGTTGGGCTTGTCGAGGAAGGGGTTTTGAGGGAAGACTGTTCTGGTGGCAATGCAATCTGGGCTTAGTAAGAAGGTTTTAAAGGATGTTTCGCGTTCTTTTTATTTGAGTCTGCGATTTTTGCCTTGGGGCTTTCGGGAACCGACGAGTCTGGGGTATTTGCTGGCACGGGCGAGCGATACGATCGCGGATGCTGGTGAACTATCGATTCAGGAGAGGAAGGGGGCTTTGACAAATTTCCGGAGAGTGATTTTAGAAGGGGGGATGTTCGAGGGGCCGGAGATGAAGAGCTTGCCGCCGGGAGAGGTGGTGTTGATGAAGCGGATCGGGGAGTGCCTGAGCGCGATGGAGGAATTACCGAAGGAGCAGAAGGAGGCGGTGCGCAAGGTTGTGAGCATAATCACGGAGGGGCAGGCTTGGGATCTGGAACGTTTCGGAGGGGACGGGGTGGTGAGTTTGGAAGCGGATGAGGAATTACGCAATTACACCTATCAGGTGGCGGGTTGTGTGGGGGAGTTTTGGACGGAGATTGGCTTCGAGGTGGATGAGGGCTTCGCGAGGCGTCCTTTTGCGGAGATGAATGAGCTGGGGCAGGCTTACGGGCGGAGCTTGCAGCTGATTAATATCCTCCGTGATGTTCCTGAGGATTGGGAGAACGGGCGCTGTTACTTGCCGGGAGCGAGATCGCGTGAGGATTTAATGGGGCAGCGGCAGCGCTGGATCGCGGAGGCACGGGAAGGGCTGGAGGCGGCTGAGCTTTATGCGGAAGCGCTGAATGGAAAGCGAATGAGGTTTGGAACGGTGCTGCCGGCCATGATCGGACGGGCGACGCTGGATCGGCTAGAGTCCGCGACTTGGGCTGAGTGGCATGCGCGAGTGAAGGTGAGCCGTAAGGAAATTTACGGGATGATGTTCCGCGCGGCGAAATTTGCGCTCTAGTCGGCGAGGAGCTCGCGGATGTGGGGGGTGTAAAGCTCGGGCTCGAGCAGGAAGGAGTCGTGACCTTTCACGGAGTGCACGGTGATGTGCATGGTGTCGACCTCGGCGCTTTCGAGGTGCCTTACGAGTTCAGCTTGTTCCTCGGGGTAGAAGCAGAAGTCAGAATCAATTGAGAAGACGAGGAATTTTTGCCCGGCTTCTTTGGAGCGTTTGAAGAGGTCGGCCGGGGAGTCGGCATCTCCTTGGATGACGGCATTGTAACGAGACCACATATCAATGATGCGGAGGTAGGTGTTCGCGTCGAAGCGCTCGGTGAATTTTTTCCCCTGGTGGAGCATGTAGCTTTGAAAGGTATCGCGGACTTGGAACCAGGAGAGCATTTCTTCTTCTTCCACTAGTTTTTCACGCGCGCGGCGCTCGAAGGTGTCGAGATGGACGAAGGTTTTGTGAGAAATCATGCGGGCCAAGGCGAGGCCGATGCGGGGGGGCTCACTTTCATAGTAATCACCTCCTTTAAAGTGCTTATCGTTCTCGATGGAGAGGATTTGCTCGAAGAGGATGAGGCGATTCAGGACGGTTGTTTTAAAGCCCGTTGCGATCGGGACCACGCGGGCCACTCGCGCAGGGTATCGCGTGGCGAGCGTAATGGCGAGTAGGCCTCCAACGGAGGGGCCGATCACGGCGTAGAGCTGGCGAATGCCAAAGTGATCAAGCAGGGGGATCTGGGCTTCCACCAGATCGGCGGCATTGAGGTGCGGGAATGTGGAGCCGAAGGCCTGCCCCGTCTCAGGGTTAATGCTGGCAGGACCGGAGGACCCGTAGCAACCACCGAGGTAATTTGCGCAGATCACAAAGAAGCGGTCAGTATCGATCGCTTTCCCCGGGCCGACCATTTCTTGCCACCATCCCTCATGCAATTCCTCGGTCCAGCGCTCAGCACAGCCAGGAGGAGGATCCACTTGCTGGCCAGAGACGATATGAGTCCCAGAGAGAGCGTGAAAAATCAGGATGGCGTTTGAGTTCTCATCATTCAAGGAGCCCCAAGTGGCGTAGGCGAGATGGGCTGAGGGGATGAGGCCACCTTCCCGCAACGTGAGATCGCCGAGGGGTAGAAGGGAGCTTGTGGTCACAGACACGCAAAGAGTGAAACCCTAAATTTACGGATCGAAAACTCTAAAGAGGCTGAAGGCATCCAAGTGCCTCCTTTTTATCGGGTCTCCTTTGAGTCTTTCAAATTCCCATAAATCGCGTTTTCTTCGTGCCGTGATCGCTTTTAAAGAATGGGACGTGGTGTGTGATGCTCTGGAAGAGGGCCGACAGTCGGTGATTTTACGTAAAGGTGGAATTCATGAAGGGCGTGAGGGCTTCTCGTTCGCCCACGAGGAGTTCGTCCTCTTTCCGACGCGGTTTCACGCGCAGGGGGACTTTGTCAAAATCCCCGGCGTGGTGGCCAAGCCGGAATGGCAAATCGGCGATGAATTGGTGATCCGCTCAAAGGTGAAAGTCACGCAGGCGCTGACCCTCACTGACTGGGAAGACGTCGCGCAATTAGCTGATTTACACATTTGGACTGAAGAGACGATCCGGGAGCGTTTCTTCTGGGAGAAGACAGAAGCGGGTATGCTCTCCGGTAGCATTCACGTAGCCTATGTGGAGGTAGAAAGCTTGGGTGATCCCATCGTCCTGAGCTACCAAAAGAAGTACGGAGGATGCCGGAGTTGGCTGGAGTTAAACCCCGCCGATTTTCGCTAATGCGCGCTCTTTGATTTTCTTTTATCCATCCTCCTTGGAAGCCGCAGCCTCGCTACGATCAGTGAGATGATCTAGGCAGTATTCCTCATCATCCTGAGCGACTCGGAACTCTAGATCCGGGTGGCTTTGCTCACTGCGATGACAGATGACGCAGCGGTGGAGAGTGGTGGCTTCTCCCCCCCTAAGATGGGAGTTAAATTTAAGGCGCCGCGCTGCAATGGCACTCCGGTTTTTAGAAAAATGCCGTAAGCGAGGGATGGCCCAAATAAGGTAAGGCAGGAAGCAGAAGGCATAGACGAGGAGGAGGGGAGGGAACTTAATGCCACTGAAGAGCATCATCACGGCAGAAAGGCAGGCCAGCACCCAAACCTTCACGGGGAGGACGAAAAAGAGGGCGAATTCATAGTCCGGAAAGAGAGTGGCAAAGGCGAAGAAAAGGGAGAGATAAAAAATCTCGGTGCCGAGCCCTCCCGTAGGGACCCCAAGCCAAGCTGCAGCTCCTAAAACGATGGTCTGGCAGAGCCAAGTTCCATACACATAAAAGCTCGTGCGAGTCTCCCCCCAGCCATGCTCAAGCGAGTCACTGATGAGGAAAGAAATCCGCATGATAATCAGAAGGAAAACCACATTGATCAGGCGAAAGACACCATCATCCGGAGTGACAAAGGGGTAAAAGACCCATGCGAGAAGCCGCCAGTATTGCCCCTGCGCAAGTCCCTCTGGCGATACTTTAAAGAACTCAGCAATCTCGGGTCGCAAGGTGACGAGCGCAAAAACCAAGCATTGGATCAGCACAATCGCCCGGATTAAACCGGGAAAGGCCAAGCATGAAAAATTTCTTTCGAGCTTTGTATTAAATCCCATTTCGGGACTAAGAAAAGGGTGGGAACGGCAGGTTGACAAGCTCGATAAGCAGCGACACATTCGCGCCGTGAGCGAAATCCTAAAGTTATCTCCTCTTGATC
This sequence comes from uncultured Verrucomicrobiales bacterium, assembly GCA_937944055.1. GTDB lineage: Bacteria > Verrucomicrobiota > Verrucomicrobiia > Verrucomicrobiales > Akkermansiaceae > SW10. The sequence continues at coordinate 4,514 of CALDZJ010000006.1, forward strand.
AAAATCACCGCGAACTTGGTGGACGTATGGTTTCTTTTGCTGGCTGGGAAATGCCGGTGATGTATGACTCCATCATCGAAGAACATCGCGCGGTGCGCGAGGCCTGTGGGGTTTTTGACATCTCCCACATGGGGCAAGTCTTCGCCTCAGGTGAAGGGGTCGAAGAATGGCTGGAGGGACTTTTGACCAATGAAGTCGCGGCGCTGGAGCCCGGAAACGCTCACTACACCTTCATGCTGAATGAAGAGGGCGGCGTGATCGATGACTTGATCCTCTACCGCTTGGGAGATGAAGATTTCCTTCTTCTGGTCAATGCCTCCTGCATCGATCTCGATGTCGCATGGTTAGAGAAGCACCGAAAAGGAGAAGTGAAACTTGAGAATGAGAGCTCGCAATGGGCAGGCATGGCTGTGCAAGGGCCAAAGGCCGCCGAAGTTTATACGACAATCACCGAGGGCCGCACCCTCCCGACTCGCAATGGAGTCGATGATTTAAAGCACGAGGGCGAGCGACTCTTAGTCTGCCGCACTGGCTACACTGGGGAGGACGGCTTCGAGCTTTTTTGCCCCGCGGGACAAGCGAGCCACTGGTGGAAGGCCCTCATGGAGGCCGAGGTGAAAGCCTGCGGCCTCGGCGCGCGCGATAGCCTCCGCCTCGAGATGTGCTACCCATTAAACGGCTCGGATCTCTCTCCTCAAAGAAGCCCTTTAGAAGCTGGTCTGGGCTTCTTCGTCGCGCTGGGCAAAGGGAATAAAGGGGACTTTATGGGTTCAGAAATTCTCGCAAAACAGAAGGAAGACGGCTGCGCGGAGCGGCTCATGGCCATCGAGGTTACGGAACGTGCCGCCCCACCTCGCCCAGGTTATCCCGTATTAGATGAAGCGGGATCGCCCCTCGGCGTACTCACTTCAGGCTGCCTTTCACCCTCGCTCGACAAGGGGATTTGCCTCGCTTACCTACCTGTGAGCCGAGCCAAAATTGGCACCCAAATCTCGCTAGAAGTCCGCGGCCGAAAAATCTCCGCGCAGGTGGTGAAAAAGCCTTTCTACCGCAAATAAATACTCCTAGCCTCCCACAACTTTCACAAAAAAACATGATCGCTCCAACCGACTTAAAATACACCCGTGAACATGAATGGGTCCGCCTCGAAGGTGAAATCGCTACCATCGGGATCACTGATCACGCTCAAGAAGAATTGAGCGATGTCGTCTTCGTCGAGCTCCCTGACATGGGTGACATTGACAAAGGCTCTCCCACCGCTGTTGTCGAGAGCGTCAAGGCGGCCAGTGACATCTACGCCCCACTTGCCGGAGAGATCGTGGAGGTCAACACTGACCTCGTCACAGATCCTTCCAAGATCAACACCGACCCCTATGACACTGGCTGGATTTTTAAAATCCGCATCACTCGTCCAGACCAGATTAACGAGCTGATGGACGCAAGCTCCTACACGGGTATGGTCTCCTAAGTCACGATCGGATGAGCAGCGATTTTAAGATTCGTCACATCGGACCCTTTGGGAAAGCACGGCAGGATTTACTTGATGCAATCGGTCATGAGAGTATCGACTCCCTCGTCAATCAAGTCGTCCCCAGGTCAATTCAATGGAAAGAGTCCATGGGACTCCCAGAGGCTCTCTCAGAAAGCGGTGCTTTGGCTGCTTTAAAAGAGAAGTTTTCCAAAAACCGCTTATTGAAACCGCTCATCGGACAAGGCTACTCCGGCACGATCACTCCGCCCGTCATCCAGCGTAACATTCTCGAGAATCCCGGCTGGTATACCGCCTACACGCCATATCAGCCCGAGATTTCTCAAGGCCGTCTGGAAGCTCTCTTGAACTTCCAAACCATGGTGGTGGATCTCACTGGTTTAGAATTTGCCAATGCCTCCTTATTAGATGAGGCCACCGCCGCAGCAGAGGCCATGAGTCTCTCACTGACCAGCAACCCGAAGGGCTCGATCTTTTGGGTCGATGAAGAATGTCACCCCCAAACCATCGAGGTCGTCAAGACCCGGGCAGAGCCTCTCGGAGTGAAAGTCATCGTCTCCTCGATCGATGACTTCACCGCTGATGAGGGCTTTTTTGGCGCCCTCGTCCAGTATCCCTCCACCCTAGGAAACGTCCGCGATTTCAGCGACTTCGCCGACAAGGTTCATTCCGCCAAGGGGCTCCTCACGGTCGCTTGTGACCTCCTCGCGCTCACTCTCGTAAAGGAACCCGGCGCGATGGGTGCCGATATCTGCGTCGGCTCGAGCCAGCGCTTTGGTGTCCCGCTTGGCTTTGGTGGTCCCCATGCCGCCTTCATCTCTTGCGTTGATAAATTAAAACGCAAGATTCCCGGTCGCCTCATCGGAGTCTCACTAGACTCCCAAGGGAAGCCCGCCTACCGCCTCTCTCTACAAACTCGCGAGCAACACATCCGCCGCGATAAAGCCACCTCGAACATCTGCACCGCACAGGTCCTTCTCGCCGTGATGGCCTCGATGTATGCCGTCTACCACGGGCCAGATGGCCTCCGTGAAATCGCCCAGCGTGTCCACGGATTTACCTCGCGCTTAGCTCAAGCACTCCCGAATGTCTTAAATTCCTCGTACTTCGACACTCTCACCCTGCAAGGCTCACCTGAACTTCTCACGAAGGCCCGTGAAGCCGGGTATAATCTTCGGGACTTCGGTGATGGCCGCCTCGGCCTCTCACTTGATGAAACCACCTCCGAGGAGGATCTTGAGCAAATTGCCAAAATCTTTGATGTGCAGATCGGATCTGAAATCGTAGATCTCCCCCTAACTCGTGAAAGTGACTTCCTGACCCAAGAGGTCTTCCACCTCTACCGCAGTGAAACCGAGATGATGCGCTATCTCAGCCGCTTGGAGAAAAGGGATCTCGCTCTCAATGAGTCCATGATCCCGCTCGGCTCCTGCACCATGAAGCTAAATGCCGCCGCGGAAATGATGCCCGTCAGCTGGCCTGAGGTCTCATCATTACACCCCTTCGTCCCAGAAGATCAAAGCATCGGTTACCGAGATATGCTCGATGAGCTATCTCAGTGGCTCGCTCAGATCACTGGCTTCGCCGCCGTCTCCCTCCAGCCAAACGCTGGCTCACAAGGCGAATATGCCGGACTCTTAGCGATCCGTTCTTACCATCAATCGCGAAATGACGAGAACCGCAACATCTGCCTCATCCCCAGCTCCGCACACGGGACCAATCCCGCCTCCGCCGTGATGACAGGCTTTAAAGTCGTTCCAGTCACTTGCGATGACGATGGCAATATCGACCGCGCAGACCTCAGCGCCAAAATCGAGACCCATCAAGAGACTCTCGGCGCACTCATGGTCACCTATCCTTCAACCCATGGCGTCTTCGAGGAGGGGATTGAAGAAATTTGTGCTGAGGTCCATCAAGCAGGGGGTCAAGTTTACATGGACGGAGCCAACATGAACGCCCAAGTCGCCTTGACAAATCCCGGCATGATCGGCGCAGACGTCTGCCACCTAAATCTCCACAAAACCTTCTGCATCCCCCATGGCGGAGGCGGTCCGGGCGTTGGACCCATCGGAGTAGCTGCTCATCTCGTGGACTTCCTCCCAGGGCACCAGCTCCTAGAAAAGAAAAGAAACGTAGTCTGCTCTGCTCCTTACGGCAGCGCCTCGATCAACGTCATCTCCTGGATGTATATCGCCATGATGGGGAACGAGGGCCTAAAGGAGGCCAGCGGAGTCGCCATCCTCAATGCCAACTACATGGCCCATCGCCTGCGCGAATCCTATCCCATTCTCTACACCGGCCGGGATGGCCTCGTAGCGCACGAATGCATTATCGATACCCGCCCACTCGCAGCTCGCAGTGGCGTAGGAGTCGAAGACATCGCCAAGCGCCTGATCGACTACGGTTTCCATGCGCCCACCATGAGTTGGCCCGTTGCAGGAACCCTCATGATCGAGCCCACCGAGTCCGAGTCTAAAGAAGAACTCGATCGTTTTTGTGACGCCATGCTCGCGATCTATGAAGAGATCGGAGAGATCGAGCGTGGTGAAGTCAGCGCAGAAGATAACCTTCTAAAAAATGCCCCTCACACCGCTGAGATGCTCATGAGTGATGAGTGGCCCCATCCTTACAGTCGAGAAAGAGCGGCTTTCCCCGTAGAGCGTCTACGGAAGCATAAATTTTGGCCTGTCGTAGGCAGGGTTGACAATGTCCACGGAGACCGCAACCTCGTCTGCACTTGCGACTCGGTCGAAGCTTATGCTCGAGAATCAACATAAAGACCCACCTGATTGGGCGAATTGGAAGCCAGACCTTCACGCTACCCTCATGTTCGTGCATCAGGAGAGCCGCGTTCTCTTGATCGAGAAACTCACCGGAATTGGGCAGGGAAAAATCAATGGCCCAGGTGGTAAAATCGATCCCGGTGAAACCCCAGAGCAGGGCGTAATCCGGGAATGCCAAGAAGAACTGCACATCACTCCTCTAGATCCCATCAAACGGGGAGAACTCTGGTTTGCAATGTCAGATTTACCAGACATTCACTGCCACGTATACACCGCGACAGACTTCCAAGGCACGCCCACCGCGACCCGTGAGGCAAGGCCCTACTGGTGTGAAATCGCGGAAATTCCCTTCAAACGCATGTGGGAAGACGACTCCTACTGGCTCCCTCAAGCCCTCAAAGGCCAGACCTTCGACGCCAAATTTCTCTTCACCGAAGAAAAAATCATCTGGCACGATGTCCTTTTTGGTGCGGAAGCCAAAGCACGCTGGCGCAAATAGACAAAAGGCCTCCCAACGGATCCTTTCATCTGCACAGAAGTCATGAATTCATTCTACTTTTCAGTTTATTGGAGATATCGTCGTGCTCGATGACGTCCGTTCTCCAAAGCAGGCCTTATTGGCTCATCGTTCTACTCCTAGCAACCTCTCCCTTATTCGCGATAGCTCCGCGTAATTACACTGACGCGGAATTGGCAAATTTCCCCGTAATCGTCGTTGCCCAGTGGGAGAAACAGAAAAAAGATGAGGCCTCTGTTTTTAGAAGACACTGCAAAATTGTTAAAAACGAACGCGGGGAAAAAATCATAAAAAGATTCGAGTTTTATACAAAATTGAAAATCATCCGAACAGTCAAAGGAGACGAGATTAAACCGGGTGAGTATGACTTGAAAGGCAGTTTTGGAATCTCCTGGCGTCTTGACGGGACCGGCTTGGAATCTGGAACTTCTACGCAAATTCTAGGAGACGTTGATGACCTCACCGTGCCTCGCCTATGGTTCCTAAAGAAGGAGCGGAGTTGGGACACCAAGGATGAAACCCAGTATCTTTCTGTATCTCATTACCGCGCCGTTCAGGACTTGAAATTGGAGAGCTTTTATCGAGTACTTGGAGATGAAAATCCGGCTAGCAAAGTCATTGAGCTCTTAGATTCAGAACACCCCCATGTCGTTCGCGGCGCGCTCAGATTTTTGTGCGGAGGAATGGAACCTTGGCCACTTAAGCTCTTAGATCTAGATATCCAGGAAAAATATGATTTTTCAGATAAAGAAAAATGGATCAAAAATGCCTTAGATAAGATTAAAGAAATTCTAAGTAGATCACCTCTTCCAGAACTTGAACCTCCTCTCATTGCAGCTTATGCAGAGCTAGCTCGACCGATAGAGAGCACTTATTTAGAGCGATTTTTGAAGAGTGATCATATCGATTCTCGGCTTGTAACGGCCTGTCTTTTACTCCGGAGACGTCAGCCTTTCTCCTCTGAGGGGCTTGAACTAGCAGGCGGAGATCTATTCTTGGTTTTACGAATGATTAAAGAAATCAGGAAATTAGATGACCTTGAAAAGGTTCCACTATTGATTGATCAATTAGAAAGCGGCCAGAACGCAGGGTTTATCGGAGACGATCATCTTATTCCGGCGTTAAAGGCAAAGGAAGCTCTCATGCAATTGACCGGATGCTGCTTTCCATTCGATGTCAAACTCTCTCGAAAAGCGTGGACTGCTGCTAAATCGAAGCCGAGGTTGCAAAGAATCACCACAGTCATGGAAATAGCACCTGCCTTCGCAAAGCCCTTCAAGGCAGAGCTTATCGGGAACCTAAATCAAGCAAAGATCCGTTTAACGAATATTAGCGGGGTCCTGCAAAAAATCTCGTCACAAGCTTTAATAATTTCTCAAAAGACCCCCAACTTCTCTTCAGCTTCCTACCCAGAAAGGGCAGAGGGAAATTCCTATCAATTTATTTCTCCGGAAAGCTTTCTCGAATTCCCGCTAGAACTTAAATCTCAGCTTTTTTCAGCTTCTCTTGATCAACGTTCTATTACCTTGGCCTTTCTAGATCTTGCCGCAGAGAGCGGCCAAAGCGCATGGATCGGGACAGTGCCTGTCCATTTTGGTCGAAAATGGGCGGAAAAAACCGAGTGAAAAACACCAAAAATATACAAGCAACCAGATTAAATTGTATGCCAGGCATACAGTATTTTCTTGTGGTTTGGGGATGGGGGTATAGTTTTGATTTATGAGCTTGAAAGCCCTGCAGAATAAGGAGTCTAGCGTTGAGAGGGAGTGGACTCCGTTGGAGTTGGCGGAGATGAAGACGGGGCGCAGAATTGGGAGGATTTCACGGCCGAAGGGTTTTGCGAGTCGGCGGCGGATGAAGCCGGAAAAGGGGGCGGCTTGCTTTCATGTGATG
>CALDZJ010000007.1 GCA_937944055.1 uncultured Verrucomicrobiales bacterium
TGGTAGTTTTGGAAGGCTAAGTAGCCGAAAAGAGCGGCGGCAAAAATCATCTGGAATTGGAGCAGTGCAATGAGTGCCACGATGATCCCAGTGACGAGACCCACTTGAAAAACCTTCTTCTGAGAGGGTTCCACAGCGGCATAGATCTGGCCTCCATCCAGCGGGAAGACAGGGAGGAGATTGACCAGACTCCACCAAAAATTCACGAAGACAAGAGCGCGGAGGATATCGAAAGTCACCGGATGCATCTGCTGAAAGACCATGGCTCCAGCGGGAGTGACACTGTCACGAGGCAGAATGAGAAATGAAATGACATTACTCCCGCCAGCGAAGCCATAGACCAAACAACACGCTAAGCTAATGACGAGAAAGAAGGCGAGACCTGCCAGCGGTCCAGCCCATGTGACCCAAAAACTCTGCTTCCGAGTAAGGTGAGTGTTGGGGTAGGCCAGACCACCCATCGCCCAAAGTTTCACATTCGGAGTCACGCCCGTGAGCTTACGGCTAACGAGGGCATGGCCAAATTCATGGATCAAGATGGAGACGAACAGAATCAGCATCCAGAGGAGAACCCCTACGAAGACTTCACGATCCAAAGCTCCCGAGAGCCCGCCGCCCAGCAGGAAGCCAGTGAGCCAAAACCAAGGTTCTACACGAACGGGAATATTAAAGAGCTTAAAATCGAACACGCTTGGAATCTAGAACGACGAGCGCAAGTGGCAAACAAAAGCGTTCCACCTGCTCAATCACGCCATGCACATGGCCTGCTGACTCCAGCTCATCCTTGCTAGGTAAAGATTGCTAGGATGGGGGCTCTCTGTTATCGAGCCGCGGAAATGAAAGGTGATGCCCCCCAAGAAGTCTGCGTCTTTGCTCCAGCAACTGTCGCGAATGTCGCGTGCGGATATGATGTCTTAGGCTTCGCGATTGATAAACCGGGTGATGAGGTCGTGGCCCGGCTGAGCGCGGAACCCGGTCTGCGAATTACGAAAATCACGGGGGATGATGGCAAGCTCCCAATTGAGGCCGAAAAAAACACGGCGGGGGTCGCTGCGCTGGATCTCTTAAAGCACCTCGGCATGCTCGACCTGGGCATCGAGATGGAAATTCACAAAAAAATGCCCTTTGGAAGCGGTCTAGGATCAAGCGCGGCAAGTGCGGTGGCCGGTGCCTACGCCGTCAATAAGCTGATCGGAGAACCTCTCACCAAGAAGCAGCTCTTACCCTTCGCGATGACGGGGGAGGCGAGCGCTGACGGGGCTTGGCACGCTGACAACGTCGGCCCGTGTTTGCTCGGGGGGATTGTCTTCATCCGAGATAATCAGGAGCTCGATATCGCCCAGCTCCCGGTGCCAAAAGACCTGTGGGCTGCGGTCGTCCATCCTGATATTGAGATACTCACCAAGGTCGCGCGCGGCATTCTCCCGAGCGAGATTCCCCTCGCCAATGTCACCCAACAAATCGGCAACCTTGGTGGGTTGATCTGCGGCCTCATACAGGAAGATTACGGCATGATTAGCCGCTCCGTGCATGATGTGATCGCCGAGCCTCGACGTCAGAAATTGATCCCAGAATTCTATCAAGCAAAGCGCGCGGCGATGGCGGCCGGGGCCCTTGGATTTAGCATCTCGGGAGCTGGGCCGAGCGTCTTTGCCCTCTGCCAAGGTGAGGAAACAGCCCGCAAAGTTGGCGGGGCCATTTCCGCTGCCTTCGCTCAGGTGGATTTAGGAAACCAAGTCTACATCTCCCAGATCAACCAAAGCGGAGTGAGAGTCGTGCGTTAATTTTCAGAGCCATGTCGCAGCGATTTTTCAGCACGAAAAACTCGGGAGAATTCGTCGGGGTTAAGGAGGCGGTCCTCCGCTCTTTACCTGCCGATAATGGCCTCTACATGCCGGAACGGATCGAGGCGCTGAGTGATGATTTTTGGGCCCATTGGCGTGAGATGTCGCTCCCAGAAATCGGAGTGCATGTGGCGCGTGGTATTTTCAAAGACAGCATCCCGAGTGAAGAACTCGAGAAAATCGTCCATGAGTCTGCGAACTTTCCCGCTCCGCTCGTGAGTCTCGGTGAGCGGGAGCATGTGCTGGAACTTTATCATGGTCCCAGCTTGGCATTCAAGGACTTCGGAGCGCGCTTCATGGCTCGTCTCATGGCTTGGTTAACACGAGATGATGTGGGGCGTCTCACCGTTCTCGTTGCCACGAGTGGAGACACCGGCGGCGCGGTCGCGAGCGCCTTTCATGAGGTTCCCGGCACCCGCGTGGTCATTCTTTACCCTAAGGGGAAGGTCAGTGACTTGCAGGAAAAGCAGCTCACCAGCTTAGGCGGAAATATCAGTGCCTTAGAGATCGATGGAAGCTTTGATGACTGCCAAAGGCTCGTGAAATCGGCTTTTTTAAAGCGGGACATGTCAGAGGAACTCAATCTCACCTCGGCTAATTCCATCAACATTTCGCGCCTTGTTCCGCAGAGTTTCTACTACTTTGAAGCGGCCAAACATCTCCCGGAAGGAGCGCGCGCGAGCTTCGTGGTGCCAAGCGGGAATTTTGGCAATCTCACCGCCGGCTTGCTGGCAGAGCGATTAGGGCTGAAGGTCGCTCACTTCATTGCTGCCACGAATCGGAACGATGTCGTCCCCGAGTACTTACGCGAAGGAGTTTACCAACCGCGGCCGAGTGTCGCGACCATCTCGAACGCGATGGATGTGGGCGCGCCGAGCAACTTCGCCCGCATGGAGCAGCTCTTCGGGGGGCGATGGGAGTCCATGAAGGAGCGGATCAGCGGCTTTTCCTATGACGATGAGATGACCCGCGCCACGATCCGGCGGATCCGGCGAGAACGAGGCTACATTTTAGAGCCTCATGGCGCAGTGGCTTGGTTGGCGGCAGAGGACTGGCGGGAGAAACACCCAGAAGATCACTGCATCGTTTTAGAAACCGCTCATCCTTCGAAGTTTCTCAGCGTCATGGAAGAAGAACTTGGGAAAGGGGAAGTTGAGATTCCAGCCAGACTCGCCTGCCTTGCCGAGCTAGAAAAAGTGGCCACTCCGATGCCCGCTGATGAAGCCTGCTTCCACGAATGGTTACAGAACTTAGGCTAAGAAAATCCTTCTATCGCCCTCAGAGACTAAAGAAAAAATGCCGCTCAGAACTCACTCTGAACGGCATTTTTGGAAAAAAGAAACAAGAAGCGAGGGGAGTTTATCCTTGGTAGGATCCCTCCACTCGGGCCGCCACGTCACGGTATCCGTAGTCAATCTCGTAGATCTGTTTGAAGCACTCTAGGGCCTCATCTTTCTTCTCAGCCTTTGCATAAATCACGCCCAATTCGTAAAGAATCTCCTTCTTGGTATTATCCATCTGAGTGAGTTCATCATTCGCGTCCTTAAGCTGCTTGATTGAGAGATCGGTCATGCCTTTGGCATCGAATGTTCTCCCAAGAAGGAGCAGAACCTTGGTGCGGATGTGCGGGTTACGTGTGGCCTGCTGAAGGTGCGGGATGGCCTCACTGTAATCGCCCGCATCGTAGTAAGCGTGGCCCAGATCATAACGCATTTTAGGATCAGTCGGGTTCTGCTCCACCCGGACCTTACATTCCTCTAAGCGCTCAGCGATCCGATCTTTCTGGATTTCCGCCAACTGAGCTTGCAGCTCGGCATTCTCAGGGTCTGCCGCGGCAGCCGCCTCGACATCCTTAATGTATTTCTCAGCAGCACGGTCCTTAATCTCGTTCGCCTTATTCTTCAGCGCGACATCTCCATTCGAGAGCTCATGAGCCCAGCTGTAGAATTGATAAGAATGCTCCCAGTCTTCCAGCTGCTCGTAAGTGTCGGCCAGTTGCTTGACCACCGCGAGATTGTTCTGATCTTGCCCGTATTGCACGAGGAGTTCTTCAGCCCGCTCAGCCAGCTGCTCATTAGTGAGTGAGGTCCGTGAGGCTTTTTCAAGCTCAGCCGCTTCATCACTCTTCACCATATCCTTGAAGCTGGTATTCTCTGACATGCGGTTTTGCTGCATCGAAGCCTTGGCAGAGCAATCCTTTTCACCCTTCACGGCCTCTCCGTCTCCCGGGTCATTTTTGACAATGTCACGGTAAACCACTGAGGCCTCTGAGTGCATGTCACGGGCCACATAAAACTGCGCGAGACGATGAGCCACCTTGGTGTTTTCAGGATTCCCTTTACGGGCTGTCTCCAGCGCAAAGGAAGCGGTGCCGAGGAGATTCATCCGCAAGGCAACCTCGTGCAGGGCCTCATTCACCGAGGCGTTAAATGGATCTTTCTCCAGCTCTTTTTCAATCGCGACCATCGCGCCCGCGGCATCTTTCTTAGCCTGACGGATAAAGCCGCTGCCGCTACTCCCTCCAAAAAGCCCCTTTTTAGCGGATCCTGGTGAAGCACCTGTTTCGGTGATTTCAGCCTGGCGGAGCAACTTGCGTGCATTGAGAAATCCGGGTTCCTCTTTGAGAATTGCTTGCAGGAATTTGATGGCGTATCCTGCGTTATTTCGCTCCACACTTGCCTTCGCATTTTTCCAATGATCCTTCAGTGCGGCGGGTAATTCTTCTTCTGAGATCTCTCTCACTTCTTTCAATTCTGACATGATTTGTGTGTGTTTGGTCTCACCTTGAGGGCACACACTAATCAAGCGAGAAACCCATCTCTTGGCAAGCACCCAAGCGGCAGCTTCTTTAAATTCCAGAGCAATACAGACTCTGATCCATCGCAGAAGCAGGATTTTCCGAGGGGCTGGTGCCGACCACGATCGCAGGCACTCCCGCAACCGTTTTATGAGGAGCCACGTCATCGAGCACCACACTCCCAGCTCCGATTTTAGCCCCTTGGCCGATTTCGACCCGCCCAAGAATCTTAGACCCCGCGCCGATCATGACTCCGGAGCGAACGATGGGGTGGCGCTCTCCAGAGCTTTTACCCGTTCCGCCCAAGGTGACCTCATGGAGGATGGAAACATGGTCTTCAACGATGGATGTCTCTCCAATGACAAGACTCGTGGCATGATCGAGGAAAATCCCACAGCCGAGTCGTGCCGCAGGATGGATATCCACCCCGAAGATTTCAGAGGAAAGGCTCTGAAAATAAAAGGCAAGATCGCGCCGTCCATTTGTCCAAAGCTGGTGGCTGACGCGGTAAGTGGAAATGGCCATGAATCCCTTATAATGGAGGAGGGGATGCATCAGGGAAAGGCAGGCGGGATCACGATCATTGATCGCGATCAAATCGGAAGTCATGCTGGCGATGAGCGCCGGATGGGCCTGAAAGATTTCCTGCAAAAGGGAGGAAATCTCGTCAGCACCTAAGTCCTCGCGAGCCAATTTGCGCGAAAGGCGGGCCGCAACTGATGAGGCCAAGGAATCGCGCGTGAGAAAGACATCATCAATCAGCAAGGTCAGGCGTTCTTCACGCGCTCGCACCCGAGCTGCTTCCTCGCGAATTAAGGCCCAAGCTTCTGAGACATCTGGCTGAGTCTCGGAGCAGAGCGCGCTACTCTCAAGATCCGCTCGGGGAGGGGACGTATTTGAATCGTTCATCAGTGTAGATTTTTCAGAACTTAGGCTTCGCAAGCTTCTATTCCGCAAGCCTAGCTGCCTTCCTCGATGAGTTCACCGTAAGCAGCCAAGGCGGCCTCACGACTCAGTTGGAAAACTTCAGCGCTCGTCGGGAGCGTGAGGGCCTCGTCAGCCAATTTTTTACAGCTTTCGAAATCCAGCGAAAGAAGCGCTTTGCGCACTCCGGGGAGCTCACGCGGCCCGACTGAGAGCTCGTCCACTCCTAGCCCCACCAGGAGGGGAGTCAGATGTAAATCAGCAGCAAGCTCGCCACAGATTCCCGTCCATATTCCAGCTCGCTTCGCGGCATCAGTCGTCATTTTAATCAAACGAATCACCGCAGGGTGGGAGGAGCGGTAAAGCTTCGCCACGTTGTTATTAATACGATCAACCGCAAGAGTGTATTGGATGAGATCGTTCGTTCCGATGGAGAAAAAATCGACTTCCTTGGCGAGTTCATCCGCGACGAGAGCAGCAGAGGGAATCTCAATCATCGCGCCGATTTGTAAATCAGGGTCAAAGTCACTCCCTTCCTCCTCCAGCTCCGCCATGCATTCCTTCACCAGAGCCTTACAAGCGCGGACTTCCGTGAGACCAGAAATGAAAGGGAACATCATCCCCACTTTCCCGTGCACACTAGCCCGTAGGATGGACCTTAATTGCTCTTTAAAAAATTGCGGACGATCCAAGGAAACACGGATCCCTCGCCAGCCGAGAAAAGGATTTGGCTCCACTTCAGTCAGTGGCTCGGTCGAGAGCTTATCACCACCGGAATCGAGCGTGCGAATGATCGCGAGATTAGGGCGAGTCTGCTGGACCAGTTGAGTATAGGCGGCCGTTTGGTCAGCCTCACTGCGCTTTTCTCGCGATTCGAGAAGATAGAACTCGGTGCGAAAAAGGCCGACTCCTTCCGCGCGATTTTCACGGACTAAATCCAGTTCATGAATAAATTCGATATTCGCTGAAAGCGTGATGTGGTGACCATCTACCGTCGTGCTTTCTTGATCACGGAGTTTATCGAGATCCTCACGCGCTTTCTCCTTCTTGGCGGCGAGGGCTTGGTAATAGGCGGTGGTGGTCTCAGACGGATAAACGATGAATTTTCCGCTGTAACCATCGAGAATCGCGGGCGCTAAGGCCGTGGTTTCTAGAATCACTTTTCCGAGACCCACAATCGCAGGAATACCCAGCGCACGGGCTAAAATCGCGGTATGCGAATTGACACTTCCCGCCTCCGTCACGAAGCCGAGGAGCTTACTGCGATCCATCGAGGCCGCATCAGAAGGGGTGAGATCATGCGCGACTAAAAGATGCTGGTGGTCTGGCAAGACCGCATCGAGATCTGCTTGGAAATTCCGCAAAACCCTTTGGGAAACGTCCTCAATATCGATGGTGCGTTCGCGGAGGTATGGATCTGAGATGCGCCGCATTCCTTCCAAAAAGGTCTGCATCGTGGCGTAAAAACAGAACTCAGCATTCTGCTTTCGCTCATCGATCGCCTGCTCGACTTTCCTCTGCAAGCTCGGGTCTGCCAACACCATGCCGTGGGCTTCAAAAACGAGTCCTTCATCCCCATCGGAAATATCATCAATGCGCTCCTTCAGCTCACTGAGCTGCTCCCGAGTCAGCTCAAAGGCCGCTTCCAAGCGCTTCTTCTCAAGAGGGATCGCGGCCTCAGAAATGGCGTAAACATCAGGCGCCGAAAAACCCCTCCCAGAGATGTGCAAGGGCCCGAAGGCGATCCCGCGCGATACCGGGGAGCCATGGAAAATGCGCTCTTCTGGTGGTTGAGTAGCCATCGTTTAAGAAAACTGGAGGGCAAGGGAGGAGAGGACTCCGCCAAAACCCGAGAAAGGTAAATGTGCCTGCAAGTGGGGCCTGATACGGGCTTAAGCTAAGCCAAGTGTTGGGGACTTCACGCGGAGGCGACTTCCTCGAAGTTTCGTGAGATGAGTTCTCCAAGCGCCGCGAGAGCTTCCTCGGCCTGCTCGCCTTCCGTCGTCACAGAAATCACCGAACCATGGCCAGCAGCTAGCATCATCAACCCTAGGATGCTCTTTCCATCAACCTCATCGTCATCCTTTTCCACGAGAATATCGCAAGGAAAGGTGTTCGCGATCTTTACAAATTGCGCGGCTGGGCGGGCGTGAATTCCAAGCTGGTTGGTGATAGTGAAGTCCTTTTGTGGCATGAAGAAAAAGTTTTGTGCTGGGGCAATTGTGACTGCTGAGCAAAGAGGGGAAAAGACAAATATGCACCCCCATTTTGTAACGCCCTCCGCTGGAAGGCTTTGATTGACTGACTTATTCACATTTTCTCGGCCACATTACCCTTGCTCCATCGTGCGGGGTGCCTTAGCCATCGGTCGGGCTACTTCAGCCCTAAACACACATCATTATGGCGATTGCACGAGCACTCCTGTCGGTTTCCGATAAATCCGGATTAGTTGATTTTGCCAAATCTCTGCATGAGACCTACGGCATTGAACTTCTCTCCACCGGCGGCACCGCTCAGGTCCTCCGTGAGGCCAATTTGCCCGTCATTGATGTGGCTGAATACACCGGGGCCCCTGAGCTTTTTGAAGGTCGTTTAAAGACGCTCCATCCTAAAGTTCATGGCGGACTGCTTCAGCGCCGTGATTCTGAAGACCACGTCAATCAGGGGAAAAAACATGACATCCCGACGATCGATCTCGTCGTGGTCAATCTCTATCCCTTCGAAGCCACAATCGAGAAGGAAGGGGTGACCCTCGCGGAGGCAATTGAAAATATCGACATCGGCGGGCCCTCAATGCTGCGCAGTGCTTCTAAGAATTACTCCGCCGTCACGGTCTTGACGGACCCCGCTGATTACACTCGAGTTTTAGAAGAAATGGCGGAGCACGAGGGCGATACCACGCTACGCCTGCGCGAAGAATTAGCGATCAAGGTCTTCCGCCGCACCTCAGAATACGATGGAGCCATTTCAAATTTCCTCGGCAAGTGCGATCAGGGCACGGCTTGTCAGTATTCGGTCAATCTCCCACTCGCCAGTGATCTGCGTTATGGGGATAATCCACACCAAAAGGCGCGTCTTTACGGAAACTTCGCCGAGTGCTTTAGCCAGCTCCAAGGAAAGGAGCTAAGCTACACGAACATTCTTGATATCGAGGCGGCCACGGACCTCATTCTCGATTTTAAACGCGCCACAGTAGCGATTTTAAAACACACAAATCCTTGCGGAATCGGGCAGGATGAGAACTTGCGGGTCGCTTGGCAAAAGGCCTTCGAGACGGATCGCTCAGCGCCCTTTGGCGGGGTGATCGTCTGTAATCGCCCGATCAACGAGGAGCTGGCGCGAGTCATTTCTGAGATTTTCACCGATGTCATCATCGCTCCAGATTACGAGCCTGAGGCCCGCGCCATTCTTCAGAAGAAGAAAAATCTCCGCCTCATGAAGATGGAGCCCGGCTATGAAAAGTATCGCCGAGACCCAGTGGTCCGTCCTGCTCCCGGCGGGATCATGGTCATGGATAAGGATCACAGCGTGATGGGGCTAGATGATCTGGAGGGGAAGGTCGTGACAAAGCGGCCACCGACCGAGGCCGAAATGACCGCGATGCGCTTCGGCTGGCGCGTGGTCAAACACGTCAAGTCCAACGCCATCGTCTTCAGCTCCGCAGATCGCACCCTCGGGATCGGCGCCGGGCAAATGAGCCGGGTTGACTCCTCCCGCATCGCGGTTTGGAAAGCCGAGGAAGCAGGACTCTCTTTGAAAGGGAGCATTATCGCTTCCGACGCTCTTTTCCCATTTGCGGACGGCCTAGATGCTGCCATTAAAGCAGGGGCCACCGCCTGCATTCAGCCGGGCGGCTCAATCCGCGACCAAGAGGTGATCGATGCCGCAGACGCGGCGGGAATCGCCATGGTCTTCACCGGACATCGCCACTTTAAACACTAATCTCACCATGCCACTGCTTCTCGGAGTCAATATCGATCACGTCGCGACGCTGCGCCAAGCTCGCTACGCCATGAACCCCGAGGCTCCCATTCTGGAGCCATCGATCCTTGAAGCGGCCCGCGAGGCGCAAGCTGGGGGTGCCGATTCCATCACAGTCCACGTGCGGGAGGATCGCCGCCACATGCAGGATGACGATGCGCGCCTCCTCCGGAGCGAGATTGACCTCCCGCTCAATCTTGAACTGGCCAATACCCCTGAAATGCTGGCCTTCGCCTGCGAGTTGAAGCCAGATTTCGCCTGTCTGGTTCCTGAAAAACGGGAAGAAGTCACCACGGAAGGGGGGCTGGATGTTCTAGCTCAGTTCGATTCCCTGCGAGAGAGCATCCCAGCTCTTCAAAAAGCAGGAATCAAGGTGAGTTTGTTCATCGATCCGGAGCCCGCGCAGATCAAAGCGGCTGCTGATTTAGGAGCAGAAATGATCGAATTACACACCGGCACCTTCGCTCTGAGCCAAGGGCAGGAACAGGCCGAGGAACTCACACGACTCCAAGCCGGAGCCCAGCAAGGTCACGAGCTAGGATTACAGGTGAATGCGGGCCACGGCATTCATTTAGAGAATATTAAGGAGTTATTTCACGTAAAAAACTTAATCGAGCTGAACATTGGCCACACTCTGATTTCGCGCAGTATTTTCATCGGCCTACGCGCCGCGGTGGCGGAAATGCGTTCCGCAATGGGCGCTTATCCTCTAGACTGATTTCATGAATCTCATTGGAATCGGAATCGATGTGGTGGAGGTCTCGCGGATCAAGTCATCGCTCGATGAATTTGGAGAGAAATTCCAAACGAGAATTTTCACCGAAAGCGAGCGGGTTTATTGCCAAAAGCAAAAACGTCCTGAACTTCATTTCGCAGCACGCTTCGCCGCAAAGGAAGCCATCGCCAAAGCCTTCGGCACAGGGATCGGCAAAGAGATTGCCTGGCTCGATATGGAAATTATTCGCAAGGCCTCCGGCGAGCCCGACGTGAAACTCAGTGGATCTGCGCAGCAGCTCGCAGACTCACGAGGGGTCGCGCAGGTGATGGTTAGCCTCACACACGCGAAGCACTACGCAGCTGCCAATGCCATTATCATGGGAGGGTAAAAGCCCTGCACGGCAGGACTCAAAACGATTCCGCATTACATATATTGTGTGAAGTTAGTTTAAGGGGCTTTTGATTAAGGGCTTTTGAGAAAGCTCACTCGTGGATGGCTCGGGAAAGCCGCGCAATGAGGCCTTGCTTCGTTTCGTCTGAGACCACAGCTTTTGCGCGTGTCCGAGGAACTCGCAGAAATTCTAGTCAGAGCTGAAGCCGCGATTGAGCGCCGTGATGAAGTTCTCGTTCGGGAACTCTGTCTCGATTTGCACCACGCCGATCTTGCGGAGCTTTATGAGAATACGGATGCGGAAGGTCGGGCGTTTTTGACCGATCTCCTCGGAGCCGAAGCCTTCACTGAAGTTCTCGCAGAGCTTCCTGACACCTTGGTTGAGGACACGCTCGATTCATTTGAACCCGATGAGCAGCGTGAAATTCTCGATTCACTCCCAGACGATGACCGCGTGGATGTCCTCCAAGATGTCAGTGAGTCAAAACGGCGAGATTACATCGATCTTCTCGACGAGGAAAAACAAGCCGACACCCGGACCCTTCTGCGCTACGATGAGGAAAGCGCCGGAGGTCGGATGACGACCCACATCGGGAAGGTTCAACTCTCGATGACGGTCAAGGAGGCGATCGATCATCTCCGCGGAGATTTGGATTTGACCGGAACCCTTGCCCGGATCTTTGTGGTGGATCAGTCCGACCAGCTGATTGGGAAAATCCGCCTCCGTGACTTGGCTTTTAATGCTTGGGATGTCGGCATTTCTGAGCTGGTTGAAGACGTGGAGCACTCGGTCTTAGCGACCGCCGATCAGGAGGACGCGGCTCAGATGATTTCACGCTATGATCTGCTGATTCTCCCGGTGGTTGATGAAGCGGATCGTCTCCTCGGCGTGATCACAGCGGATGATGCCTTCGAGATTCTGGAGGAGGAATCGACGGAAGACATTGAGAAATCTGCCGGTATTGCCGGTGAGCAATCTGAGGAAACGTATCTGAACACCTCGGTGGCCTCACATTTCAAACGGCGCTGTGGCTGGCTCGTCATTCTCGCTTTTCTCGCGATTCTTTCGGGCTTTGTCATGATGCGCTTTGAGCAAACTTTGACGGAAGTTTACCTCCTTTCGCTCTTCCTCCCGATGGTGGTGGCGGCTGGCGGAAATACGGGTGGCCAGGCCTCGACGATGGTGATTCGCGCCATGGCCCTCGGCGAGCTGAATCCTGATGACACTCGCCGGGTCGCGTGGAAGGAATTACGTCTCGGATTCTTCCTAGGCTTCCTCTTGGCCCTCATTATTGGGCTTTTTGCGGTTTTCGCCCCTCCTGCCTTACAATTCGCCCTTCCAGATGGGCTTAACTTCACACAATTCGGGCTCACCGTCGCGATCGCACTCGGCGCGCAAGTGACCACGTCCACCTTGATTGGCGCGCTCTTACCGATCGGAGCGCGTGCCCTCAAGATGGATCCAGCAGTCATTGCCGCTCCGGCGATCACCACCATTGTGGATGTTTCCGGAATGGTGATTTATTTCACGGTGGCACGCGCTATTCTCGGCGCATGAGAATTCTAAGCTTCCTCGCTTTTCCCTTCTTTTTCATGAGAGTGGCGGCCGCTCATGAAGGTCTTCACCCTCATTCGGCCACTGCGAGCGCAGAGATGAGAAAGGCGGCCTCCCTCTTGCTCGCCAGCCTTGATGCCACGCAGCGCAAGGACGCTCAAGTCGCGTTCCAAAGCCCTGAGCGCCAAAATTGGCATTTCATTCCCATGACGCGTGATGGGGTCCGCTTTGGTAATCTTCAAGCTCATCAGCAGCATCTTGCGTTTGGACTACTCGGCAGCGGCCTCTCTCAAAAAGGCCTCATGACAGCCACCCAGATCATGACTCTCGAGCAGATTCTCCGGAATCAGGGCGGCGATCCCGAGCTGCGTAACCCCGAGAAATACTTCATCGCGATCTTCGGCGAGCCTTCCTCCACGAAGGCCTGGGGATGGCGCTTTGAGGGGCATCATCTTTCGCTCAATTTCACGATTCTCGGGGAACGAGTGATGGGCTTTCCCGCCTTTTTGGGGACGAATCCGGCGGAGCTCAAAGAAGGCCCTTTGAAAGGCCTGCGCCCCCTCGGTGAAATTGAAGACAGCGCGCGTGCTCTGGCGCAAAGCTTGATCACGGCCGGGCATGAGCCGGTTTTTTCTAAGAAGGCCCCCAAGGAGATTCTCACGGGCCAAGCCTCTGAGGCGGAGCCACTAGCGGATCAGGGCGTCAGTTCCGCAAAGCTGGATGAGCCGCATGTGCAGAAGTATTTTGCGCTAATCGAGCGAGTGGCATCGATGCAGCGGCCGGAGCTTACACATGAGGTGCTGAAGGAAATCCGCGCTTCTTCGCCCTCCTCGTCCGCACAGAAGCAAAACTTACACTTCGCTTGGGCCGGTTCCTTAGAGAGAAATGGGGCGCATTATTTTCGCATCCAAGGGCCAGACTTCGTCATCGAATACGCCAATACCCAAAACGAGGCCAACCACGCCCACCTTGTCTGGCGGGACTTAAAAAACGATTTCGGCCGCGACTTCTTAAAAAAGCACTATGCCGAGGAGCATCAATAGCGTTCGGGTGTCAGCTTGCTTTTAGTTCGATAGCCTTTCGATGAGCTTCGTCTGTAATTTTACTGATTCCTTTTCCCCTTCCACTTCCTCAATGACGCCGGAGAGGGCTTTGAGAAGTCCCGGTGCAATCGGCCTTGCACTCTCCACGATCAGCTCGAATCCCCCACCCCTCATACGGTTTGCCGAGACCAAGCGCACCCCCTCAGGGAGCTCGGCCTTGATTGCTTTTTCCAATTTCTCACTCTTGGAGAGTCGGGAAAGTAGCACCGAAGTCAGCGGCACTGCGAGTCCCAGACAAATCAAAACGAGAATGATGAGACTCCGCCGCCCCCAAGTTCCCGCCTTCTGATTTCCCGCGATCCCAGCAAGGGTGAAGTTCAAACCCGCCCCCAAAACAATGGCGACGATGTTAGTGCCGAAGAGGAGGGCCGCTCCCAGAGCGGTCGAGGTCTGCCCCAGCGCCAGCCCGATTCCCACCGTCGCAATCGGAGGCACCAAAGCTGCCGCGATCGCCACCCCGGCAAGGGCTCCGCTCAACTTCGGCCGGGCGATGCAATAAGACGCGGCAATCCCGGAAACGAAGGCGATCCCCAGATCCAGCGAGTTCGGCTCTCCTCTCATTTGGAGCTGCTCGGTCATTCCTAAATTTAAACAACGAGCAAGAAAACCCATCGCAACACTCAGCGCAAAGGCGAAGCAAAATCCACGACCCACTGCTCCCAGAGCGCGGCGAGCAAGCGGCCAGTTTCCCTGCACCAAAGAGAGCCCGGTCCCGATGAGGGGCATCATCAAGGGAGCCACTAGCATGGCCCCTATCACGACCGCTCCAGAGTTCACTAACAGCCCCATTCCCGCAATCGCGGTGGCAAGACACATGAGAGCCGCGAAGTCGAAATTCCAGCGAGACTTTGCCTCCACCTCCTCGAAGAGAGCCAGCCGTTCCAGCCGATTTAACTGCGGGATATTCACATGGATGGCCCGGCCCATCGCTTCGCGGAAGCGATGCCCCTTACTCCGCTCCGCTCGGATCACCGCAATCGTCACGGAGCTTTCGCGCCTCAGGAGGCGCTCTGGTAAAGTCCCGAAGAGCTTCCTCCGCAAAGTCCCCGCACCGCTCGCTCCGATCAAGAGCATCTGGTAATCGTCTTCTTCCATTTCCGCTCTTAGTTCTTGGCTAAAGTGCTCACCCAATCTCACGCGGGTAAGGACATTCTTGGGGGACAGCCCGACTTTCCGAATCATCTTTTCGAGGTGGCGATGGCCAACTTCCTCGGAAAGCTCACCGCTGTCATTCCGCATTTGAAAGGCCACCGTCCCCGTTTCCGAGAGTGCCTGAGCGAGTTTTAAGGCTCGGCGAGAATGACGACCTCCGGCGGAGGGCACGAGGATGCGATTTCCTCCCGCTGGCCGTTCATCACTCACTCGCACTGCTAAAACTTGGCAAGCAACACTCTCAAAAATAGCCGTCGCCAGCTTCCCGTCAGAATCATCAGCCAAGGACTTCATCTCTTGCCCCACGATCAAAAGACTCGGCCACTCCTCCTTCGCCGCGTTGAGGATTTGCCGTTTCCGATCCACCCCAGACAAGTCCCACACTTTCGCCACCGCTGGCCCCGCGAGCTCTCCAATCCACTCCTTCTCCGGCTTCTCGGAGTGGGCGAGCCAAATTTCTAACTCCTCCTGTAAAGCACCCGCGACGCGAAGTCCGAAGGCTTTGAGCGCGTAAACCTCCTCGGTCCGCCGAATAACAAGACACACTGACATCAGTTTTTCCCAAATTTACGATCTAAATCTTGGTAGGAGATCTGCACCAAAGTGGGTTTCCCACTGGGGTCACAGTACGGTAAATCACAGTGAAATAAGTCCGCCAAAAGGGCCGGAAGGGCCGCCTCATTCCAGGTCACCTGCCGCGCCGCGACTTGCGAAACCTTTGCGGAAAAACCCTCGTATGCGAGACGCTTCACCTTAGAAAGCCCGTCCCGATCGATGACGAGATCCACTAATTCGAGCAGGGCTTTTTTGACATTCTTTGAGTTTAAAAAAGCCGGAGCCGCCGAAATGGTCACGGTTTGTCCGCCGAAGGACTCCAGCGTGAAGCCCGCTTGATCAAAGTGTTCACGGTGCCTCATTAAAAGATCGATCTCCCGCACATCGAGCTCCACCAAGACCGGCACGAGCAGGCCCTGCGAATCGATCCGCTCTCCTCCTGCCAAAAGTTGCTCATAAAAGATGCGCTCCCGCGCGGCCCGTGGCTCGAGTAAGACCAGCCCCTCCTCCCCTTCTAGAAGGGCATAGCGATCTGAAAGCGCGCCCACGATCCGGAAGTCCGGGGCGTGGGGCACGTGGGACGCATCCCCTTTCCTTCCGCTCACTTCCTCGACTCCTAGCTCTTTTTGCTCCTCGTGACGCCAAGTCACGCCCCCCCCCGCTCGCCCTTCATCCTGGTGGGACTCGTTTGGCTCGCCCTCTGCACCCTCTGCGCCCTCTGCGCTCGCTCGCTCTCTGACCACTTGCTGAGAGCCTCCGATGAGTTCCAGCCGGACTGCGTTTTTTTGAGTCGCACTCTCAATGACAATCGCTTCAGTCACGGATGGAGGACGTAAGGCGGCCTCGATCGCATCCATGATGGCAATGCGGATTTGAGCTGGATCGGCAAAGCGCACCTCCCGTTTTGCCGGATGCACATTCACGTCGACTAGGGCCGGATCCATCGTGATCCAAAGCCAGGCCCCGGGCTGTAATCCCTCGGGGAGAGCCCCTTTAAAGCCCTCTCTTAAAGCCCGCGAAATGGTCTGATCTTCCACGGGCCGACCGTTCAAAAAAACATACTGATGCTTGCGCCCACGCCGAGCAAAGGAAGCGGGTAAGATCGCGCCCTCGATCACGCTTCCCCGCCTCTCGTGACGCGGCACGGCGATGAGTGCTTTGCCCGATTCATTCCCAGTCATGGCCTCGATGCGCACCCGCCGATCCGAGGTCGCAGGCAGATCAAAAATCGTTCGTCCATCCTTTCGTAACAACCAACCGATCCCGGGGGTGCAAAGCGCATGCAGTCGGATCTGGTGATCAATGTGCGCGGCTTCGGTCGATTCCGCCTTCAAGAATTTCTTCCGTGCGGGAACGTTGAAAAAGAGATCTCTCACTTCGATGCTGGTCCCTACCGGACAGCCCACGGCCTTCGTCTCTTGCCTCTTCCCGCCATCCACTTTCACCTCGGTGCCTTCGCTTGCCGTGGCCTCACGTGTCTGCATCGTAAAGCGCGAGACACTTGCGATGCTCGGCAAGGCTTCGCCCCGGAATCCCAGAGTCGAGATTCCATTCAAATCCTCTGAAGTCCGCAGTTTACTGGTGGCGTGTCGCTCCAAAGAACGCAGTGCATCCTCCGCGCTCATTCCACAACCATCATCACGCACACGCAACATCGCCACGCCCCCTTTTTGAATCTCCACCTCGATTTTTCGCGCTCCCGCATCGATGGCATTTTCTACCAATTCCTTAATGACACTCGCCGGACGTTCAATGACCTCACCAGCCGCCACTTGGCTGGCGAGAGTCTCGGACATCACTTGGACCGTCGGCATGCCCCGAGCCTAAAGTCTTCCCACCCCGGGTCAGTCACAAAAACAATCGATTCGCAAAAAAGCAACGATCGTAGTCGACAGCTCCCGAGGCTGTCGGAAAATGATTTTGCTGACTTTGGAATTCTGAAATCTGGATTTTTGAGTTTCGATTTCTTCAAAAAATATTCCTCCCGTCGCTTTCGACTCTTTTTGCGGAAGTCGCTGATGGTGCTGTGGTCAGGGCGGAGATTTCCGGTGAGCCAGATGAGGGTGAGGTCCGAGGTGCAGGCGTGCTCGAGGCAGCGGCTGAATTTTGTGCGGTTGAGACAGCCCCAGAGGTAGATTTTGAATAAGGGTGGCGGGGTCGAACCCGCTGCGCCCGAGAGAGTCGGAGGTGCGGGTTTTGAAGCCGAGATCCACCAGGTCGAGGGAGTCGACGAAGGCATCGACCACGCGGACCGGACTCTCGGGCGAGACGTAGTCATCAACACTCGCGGGAAGAAGCATGGGCTGGGATCGGTCAAGTCCACTGACGTATTGAACCATAAAGGAGATTCGGATTCTTAAAACGAGTCAGCAAGTCAGAGTTTTCCGACAGCCTCAGGAGCTTTCGGCGA
The DNA here is from genome assembly GCA_937944055.1 of uncultured Verrucomicrobiales bacterium. Classification (GTDB taxonomy): domain Bacteria; phylum Verrucomicrobiota; class Verrucomicrobiia; order Verrucomicrobiales; family Akkermansiaceae; genus SW10. The sequence goes on from CALDZJ010000007.1 coordinate 17,430, forward strand.
CCTCACACCAACACACTCCCCACAGTCCCGGAACTACCTCAGTCGCCAAAAAAATCCCCCATCACTCCAAAGCCCGCACCTTCAAGTCACGAAGCGCATAGAGCTTCCCTCCCTCCACCGGCAGGCCCCGCGCTCCCGTCTTTCGCGTCCTTCCAAACCACTCCCGCTTTTCCCTAAACGCCTTCTCCACAAAATCTCGACTCCCTAGCACCAAACCATCGCTAAAATACCTCACCCGACATCGCAAAAGCTCCGCCTGACTCAGAACCTTCCCTTTTTGCAATTCTGCTAAA
>CALDZJ010000008.1 GCA_937944055.1 uncultured Verrucomicrobiales bacterium
TTTCCTAATCAACTATTCAAAAAGCATCCCGCCTTGAAAAAAGGGCGTCCTGCCATTCTTTTGGCAGACCCCCTATTTTTCGGCTGTGATCATGAGCAGCGCTTGGCCTTTCACGCCAAGAAACTCATTCTACACCGGGCCTCGATGCTCCGCTGGGTTCAGGAAAATGAGGTGACTTTGGTAGATCTGCCTGAAGAAAATTCTCCAGATAAGGACTACCGGACTGATCGCCTCCTTCTGGCCCATGTTCCCGAGGATTGTCAGGAGTTGATCTGTGTCGATCCAGTTGATGACCTCCTCACGCGGCGACTGCGACGCTTCGCGAAGAAGAGGAAGCTCAAGCTCAGCCTGCTCCCCTCCCCGATGTTCCTGACCCCAGATGACTGGACCGAGGAGGTGATGGCTAAGATGAAGAAACCCTTCATGAAGACCTTTTACGAGGCACAGCGCAAACGCATGAATCTTCTTTTAGAAGCTGATGGATCACCAGTCGGTGGGAAATGGTCTTTCGATGCTGAGAATCGAAAAAAGCTCCCAAAGAAACAAGCGGTTCCCGAGCCCTTCTCCCCCCCTCTTCACCCTGAAGTGCAGGCAGCGAAGGACTGGGTCGCCCAGCGATTCCCCGCCGCCCCCGGCTCTCGAGAAAATTTCAACTACCCCACGAGCCGTGAGGAGGCACTCGCCGCGATGGATCTTTTCTTCAAGGAACGCTTTGAGCTCTTCGGGGTTTACGAGGATGCTATTTCCACCCGCGTTCGCGTCATCTTTCATTCCGTCCTCACCCCGGCTCTTAATATTGGCCTCCTCACCCCAGATGAACTGGTAAAGGCCGCGATGGATGCGGCGGAAGAGAACCCTGAAATCCCCCTTAATTCCCTAGAAGGGTTCCTCCGCCAAGTCATCGGCTGGCGCGAGTTCATGCGCATCATTTACCTCCGTCACGGCACGATGGAGCGAAAGGAAAATTTTTGGGGCTTCAACCGTGAGATGCCTGCTGCCTTTTACGATGGCAGCACGGGCATCGAGCCCATCGATCACTGCATCCACGCGCTCTTGGAGGATGGCTACACCCATCACATCGAGCGCTTGATGATTCTGGGAAACTTCATGCTCCTATGCCGCATCCATCCTGATGCGGTCTACCGTTGGTTTATGGAGCTTTTTATCGATGCTTACGATTGGGTGATGGTGCCGAATGTTTACGGAATGTCTCAGTTCGCCGATGGTGGGGTTTTTTCGACAAAGCCTTACCTCTCAGGGTCGAACTATGTGCGTAAGATGTCCGATTTCCCCAAGGGCGATTGGTGCGAAATCTGGGATGGGCTCTACTGGAGCTTTATCGAGGACCATCGCGATTTCTTCGCGAAGCAATACCGCCTCAGCATGATGGTCCGCCTCTTAGAGAAAATGCCGACCGAAAAACGGGAGAATCATCGTAAAAATGCCGATGATTTCCTCAAGGAGCTCGATTCTTAAGCAGCCCTAAAAAAGCCGCTCGGAGTTCTCTCCGAGCGGCTGATAAAATTTAGGGAAACGCTGAAGCTTTAGAACTTCATCGTGACACCCGTGGTGAAGGTGGTGTCGTCACGACCTTGGCCAAGAGCAGGCTCGTTGTCATAAGTCCATCCAGCCGCAACACGCCAAGCAAGATTGTTGGTGATGTCAGTATCGAGGAAAACGTCACCCACAAGAGTGTAGTTATCGCCATTAGAGGGATCGAAGACTGCGCTAAGGCTCTGCTTGAGAGTCATACGATCGCTAAGCTCCCAAGTGAGCTTCTCGGCCGCAACGATCGAGAAGTAGTCATCCTGAATGCCGCCGACTTCCTCAAAGGTGAAACCAGGTCCAGCTTCTACGCTGAGGGTCACTTCATCATTCTTGACGAGGTAGTAACCGACGGTCACGGCAGGAGTCACGCGGTAGGCGATGTCTGCAATCTCATCCCGGACGAATCCAAGGCCGGCTCCAAGGAAGACGCGGTCATTGAGAAGGCGGTTAAATTGAGCTGAGGCGCGGAGGGCATCCGTGCTGGTGTCACCACCATCTTCCGCATAGGTATAAGCACCAGCGAGGAAGAGCTCACGAGTCTCCTCGCGGTAGGCGCTATCTGCTGCAAGAGTCACGGTAAGGCTATCAGCGTTACCCTTGGCCAGAGCGAGACCGAGAGAAGCGGTTGAAGACCAACCGAGCTGGATCGCCTCAGGGCCCCCATCTGCGGGGTGGAGAGTCTGGCGACCTTCCTCATCAGGATCAGGGAAACCGCCAAGAGCGTATGAGAGACCCATCAAGAGGCTAGTGTCATCTGACTGCTGACCATTCGCTGGTGTGCTGTCATATTGGTAACGCACTGAGGTCCGCAAAGCCCACTGCTCACTCAGAAGGGTATCAATCCCGACTTCAGCGGTGAGGAGATAGTCGCTGAAGTTATCAGCTTCTGGAGAAAAGACTAAAGACTGCCAGAGCTTTGAGCGATTGCTCAGCTGGTGCTCGAAGCGCTCTGCAAAGCGAACCGTCAAGAAGTCACGGCTGATGCCGCCTTGATCTTCCCAAGCGTAGCCAGGGCCGACCTCAAAGGTGAGGGTGGTGGAATCTTCCTTGATGAGGTAGTAACCGAGTCCCACTCCGACATCAACGCGGAGATCAAGGGCTGCCACGTTATCAGTCAGATAAGAAGCGTTGATGGTCGAGTAGAAGCGATCCGTGTGGAGGCGGTTATATTGACCAAAGACGCGGAAAGAGTTCGTGGAAGCAACTCCACCGTTCTCAGAGTAGAGAAGATCAGCACCGATGACAGCCTCATTATCACCATTCATGTAGGTTCCGAGGAGCTGCAATGAGTAAGCAAGAGTGTCAGAATTACCTTCGGTGAAGCCAACGCTCGCTGCGCCAGTCACCTCCCACGGAGACCCCGGAGAAGTGGCAAGAGAAAGCGAGTTTAAGTAGTCTCCCGCAGAGGATGCGGAAAGCGCTTGAGCCGAGAGGCCAGCAATTAAACAGAGATGTTTTTTCATAATTTTTTGGGGGCTGCTGAAAGCATCCGAAGGGCTTCTTAGGGCATTTTCAAAAAAAAACAATCTTTCCGATAAAAAACTTCACATGTTTTAACTATCGCCGTTCTTGTGAGCCTGAGCACTGGGATGAAACTGGGGGCAGGATTGACCTCTTGCTTGCTTTGCTTTTAGCTGCGCGGGTGCGTTTGCTCTGGCTCCCTCTCCCCCTCATTTTCCTCTCAGCCTGCAAGGATAAATCGGCAAGCGTTCCGGCAGATCACACGCCACCTCCGCCCCCTAAGATCTCTTATTCTAAAGAAGTCCGCCCCCTGCTGATCTCAAACTGCCTCCCTTGCCACCATGACTTCCCACTACACGATCCCAAAGCATGGGATCTGCTGCACCAGCACGAAGACGGACAAGAAGTTCCTCAACTCCTAAAAAAATGGCTCGCAGAAGGAGGGGAAATTGACCCTCACTGGGCTGGGCTCCCGCTTCGTGAGATCGCCGGAACTTCCGTGGATGACTTTATAGAGAGCGCTCCCGCGCTCGAAACGGCACGGGAAATCCCCAAGCCAATGTTCACCTCCTCGGTTCCTGATCTACTCGCAGGTGATCTAATGCCAGATCCCTCACGGGCGATTTCCACCGGCTATCTGCGGCGGGGGGAAGACACGCCAGCGTGGCGGGCGGAGCTCGTGGCCCAGCAATTTCTTGGCATGAACATTGCCTGCGCCCGCTGTCACGATCACCCGAGTGAGCACTGGAGCACCGAGCGCTACCAAAGCTTAGCGGAGCTTTTCACGACTCCCTATGATCACCTCCCGAAGTCCCTCCCGCCAATTCACCTGAAAGTAAGTGCGGAAGCTTCAGAAAAGCTCTCTAATCTAAAGGCAGACCTAAGCGCGGCTCTCACCCCGGCTCCCGTCAAAGATCAAGACTACCTCGATTGGCTAGCCTTAGACGAGGGTAGCCCATCGCTCCCGGGACTCGTCGCGGCCTATTCCTTCGAGAAAAATCAGCTGGAAAACCTCGCTCTAGGAAGCCGCGTAAAGACGGAAGGAAAAAACCTCATTCGCGAAGCCAGCGCGCACGGTGAGGGCTTAAAATTCAATGGTAAAAATCAACTCATCATCTCGGATCTACCGATCACGAGCGAGCTAGATCCCTTCACGTTCTCCGGATGGATCAAGCTCGGGGCTGAAGCCTTAAATGACACCCCGCTCATGACAATGGGCAGCAGCGAAAGAGGCCTCTCCCTCCGAATCACAGAGGGAAAACTGCAAGCTCGCTGGTCGAGATTTTGGCCCCAAATCGCGATCTCGGTAAGCTCTAAGCTCCCCCTCCTTGCACAGGATCGCTGGGCTCACATCGCCGTGACTTATGACGGCTCCCGACAAGCTACCGGCTTCCGCATTTATCTAAATGGCTTCCCGATGGAAGTCCTCGCAGCCCCTAGCAACCTGAGTCAATCCGTATTGCCTACGAGAAAAGCGCTCATGATCGGTGGAAAAGGCCTCTCCCTGGATGAAGTGCAAATTTATCGTCAAGAGCTAGCTCCCATCGCGATCCGGCATATCTTCGATGGCCGATCACTCGCTGTCGCATACCAAAGAAAGGATGACCTACGCCATTTCTACCAAAAACAGCATGACCCAGCGGAAGCTGCCCGCCGTCAAAAAGCTCGGACCCTGCACGAGGCCCTTTTGCAGATTGAAAACGAACTTCCCGCCTACCTTGTCATGGCAAGCGCACCCCAGAAAGAGAGCATTGATGGGAAATCAGATGAGCCCACCAATCGCCTCGAATTCGCAAAACGACTGAATCAGGATCTCTTAGCCCGCTCGCTCGCCAATGAGGTTTGGAAAAGGCACTTTGGCCAGCCTCTCACGAGCTCCCTCGGTCTCAGCGCCCCGCCCCCCGCACATGGAGACTTATTAGAATGGCTCGCAGGGAAACTCAAGGCAAGCCAGTTCAAGGTCGCACAACTCGGCGAGCTCATCCGCCGCTCAAAGGCGTGGGAACAGCAATGGCAAGCACCGGAGTTCACCGAAGTCGCTTGCCCAAAACCACAAGAGTAAAGCCACGTCCCGCAAAAAAACGCAGCAAAAGGGCCTCCGTTTCTCACTCTTTTCCCTTCTCGATCAGCGCCAAGCTCGCAGCTGTTTTCGCCGCGATTAAATCACGCAAAACGGCCAAGCCCTCACGCTTCACCATATCCACCCCACTCGGCCACTTGAGGTTTTTTTCCAGCTCGGCGACCTCATCAACCACCTCACGGACATGATCCTCTGAAGCATCCCCAAGCCCGAAAGGCACAAGCTCAGCCCTCTTTAAATCATCGAGGCTCAGGCGAAAAATACGGAAGCTCTCCTTGTCATCCTCCTCCACCTCGGCAAAGCGCTTTCTCCGTTCCGCATTGCGAGACTTCCGTTGATCCTCCTCCTTCTCCAGCTGCTTCAGACGAGTCTCTAAATTGAGCGAAAGCTCATTCTTGGCAATCTCAGCCTTAGCCCGCTCAATATCGCTACGAAGGTACTGAAAGTATTGCTCACCCTTAATTCGCTCAGCACTCGCTTCCCTCAATTTCTCGAGGTGGAGAGCTTGGCGATCCCACCTCTTCAGGCGGTCGCTGGCCCGAATGACATCGTGCGGAAGCGCGTATTTTTGATAAGCCTCACCCACTTCGTAGGCATCATTCAGATCCGGAAGAATCAGATCCGGCACCACTCCCTTCATCTGCACGGAACTCCCCGAAACCCGGTAGTATTTTTGAAAAGTCAGCTTCAATGAGCCCGCCCGAGCCCGATCAGAAAAGACCGGCATGACATCGGCCAAATCCATCACCTTCTGGACAGTCCCTTTTCCATAAGTCGCCGCAGATCCCACGATGACCGCCCGGTGATAATCCTGCAAAGCCCCCGCGAGAATCTCGGTCGCCGATGCACTACCCCGATTCGTCAGCACCACCAGCGGCCCCGTATAAAGAGGCTTGCGGTGAAAGGAATTGAGCGAGCTGATTTGACCACTGATCGACTTCACCTGCACCACCGGGCCACGAGAAATAAAGAAGCCCGTGAGCCGCTGCACCTCCGGCAGAGAACCCCCTGAATTATCCCGTAAATCAAGAGCCAGACCATCAATCTCCTCTTTCTTCAAGCGCGCCAAAAGGCGCTCCACATCGACCGAGACCCGGTTCCCCACCTGATTGTAGTCAAAGTAAAACGAGGGAATGCGAATCACCCCCAGCCGAATGATTTCCTCCTCATCCTCATCCCGCGGAGCATCGATCTCTCCTTCAGCCTGCTCCTCTTTCTCCTCTTTCTCCTCTTTCTCCTCTTCCGCTTCTTCCGCTTCTTCCGCCTCTTCGGCTTCTTTGTTTCGGAATCGATATTCGAAGATCTGCGCCGTCGCCAAATCATCCTTCAGCGTCACCACTCCACGTGGCACCGCGATCTCTAAAACTTGATCTACCTCCTCACCCGTTTCTCCCTCCACCGCGCGCTTCACGCGCAGCCCTACCGGCGCATCTTCCTCCCCTAAAACATGCTCAATCACCCTACCAATCGGCTTGAACATCAGATCAATCCACTCGCCATCATTCCGAGGAGACACCGCGATAAGACGGTCCCCCAGCCTCAACTCCCCTTGGCGGTCTGCCGGACCGCCATTCACGATGCCGTAAATCTCGGTCTCTCCGCGATCATTCATCGAGAGCCGCGCACCAATCCCCACCAACTCATTGCTGACATCAATCTTAAATTGCTCAATCTCATTCGCACTATAATACTCACTATGAGGATCGTAGGCATTCGCCACCGCACTTAAAAAATAATTGGCAATGTCCTCCTCCGTCGTCTTTGCGACCGTCTGCAGGAGACGATCGAATTGTAAGGCCACCTTCTCCTTCACAGAAGGTTCATTTCGGAAAGGATCCGCCTTACCCAAAGCCTGCGCACGGGCCCTCAAGCCTTCTCGGTGGACCATCTCACTCAAGATCATATCCTCCAGCAAATCCCGCCAAACTCGCTGCAAAGCGGGGCCATCCGCCGGCCACTGCGCATCTCTCCGGTCTCGCATCACGCCCCGCTCTTGCGTGAAATCAAATTCATCAATCTCTAAAAGCTGGCGCACATAAGAGACTCGGCCTGAAACTCGGCTCCGATAAGCCTCATAGAGTCCCTTCGCGATCGGCATAAAAGTCCGCGTACTCAAACGATCATGCAGACTCCTCTCGTAACGCTTTTTGTAATCCGCCACCTCAGAGGCCAAGAAATAGATCTTTTCACCATCCAAAGCATCTAAATAGCGCTCCAGAAAACGAGCGCTTAAATCCTCATTAAATGGCAACCTCGCATAGTGACCATTTTGCAAAGCACGGCTCATCTCCCGCCCCACCAGATCAAACTCCGCCGCAGAAGCCGGAGCAGGCGCCCACATCAGAACACCCAGAGAAAACAGAGCGCAAAGAATCGCGTAAATAAGACGGAAGAAGTTCATCATAAGAAGTGCCCTGCTGAGTGCAGCCTTTCCCTCCCCTAAAAATGCCCCCTATTGCCCCAAATGTCGATTTCATTTCCTTAATACAACACAGCACGCCCCTAAAAACGCAGTCCCCCGCCCTCCACTCTCTGACACTTAGGAAAATTTCCCCAAAATGCACGCTTGACGGCCCCGCATCGTCCTCCTAGGTTCCCGCTCCCCACTGGACCCAGGGGACTTTTATTATGGAAAAACACACTCGTGGAGTTGAACTCAAAAATGGAGAAAGCGTCGACCGCGCCCTCAAACGCTTGAAAACCAAGCTCGACACCGAGGGCATCCTCGAAGAAATGCGCCGCCGCCGCGCTCACGAAAGCACCATTACCCGCGCCATCCGTAAGGCTCGCACCGCGCCAAAGCGCAACAAAGTCCGTTGGAGATTCCAAAGCGAAGGCCAAGTCGCAACCGCTGAAGCAGCCGCTGCCGCTCGTAACGCTGAATAAAGACCGCTCCACCACCTAAACCGGGTCCACCACACAATCGCCTCGCAGGATTTTCACTCCTCCGAGGCGCTTCTTTACCTTTTATTCCAATAATAGGTGAAAACTCCTCTTGCGGCCTTATCTACAAGCGCTAAGATTAAGGCGCTATGAATGCAAAAATTAGATTAGGCATCCTGTGTGCCTTTGGAGCAATGACCCCCGTCGCCTTCTCGGCGCCGACCGCTACGGAAGAGGTCGCTGCATCAACGATCCGAGGATACAACGTATCCTTTAGTGGTGGTGGATGAGGCGCAGCCAACAAAGCCAGTTCGGCTTTGAAGAAAATGGAAGGCATCGATAAGGTGATGCTCTCTGGCATGACCGCTTTCGTTACCACGAAATCAGAAGACGTCAAAGTCACTCGCGGAACGATCCGCAAGGCTTTCGATGGCACCGGCCTCAAGGTCGAGCGCGTCGGTAAGAAAGAAATGCCCACCCCCAAGGAAGCCTACGAACTCGCCATCACAGGCGGAACATGAGCTCAGACTAACGAGAGATTGCGTGCCGATCTCGAAAAGTTAGATGAAGTGAGTGCTGCCTTCGTAAACCGCGGACGTATCGTTCTTCTCATGGCAACTGCAGACTCCTTCGATCAGGAGAAGATTGCAAAGATGACCAAGAAGCGTAAGTCCGAGGTGAAATCAGCTTCCAAGACTAGCAGCCCACTCTAGGGCCCCTCGACTTCTCGATATTTAAACAAAAAACCCGGCCCGTCACTGACGGCGTCGGGTTTTTCATTTCCAGCCCCCTCCTCTATCGTTCCGCAAGAAACAAAGTATGCGTGAACCTCTTCGCCTTCGGATAGGCCTTAGCCGGCACCGCCTCCACTTTAGAAAACACCTTCCTCAATAACTTCACAAAGCCCGGGTCCTCATGCGCCGACCAATACACCACCCTCCCGCGAGGCCGCAATGCCGCCCGAGCAATCTCTAAACCCCGCCTCTGATACAGCCGCCCATTCCCCTTCTGCACCAACGGATCCGGACTATTATCGACATCCAGTAAAATCGCATCGTAGCGCTCCCCCCCCTGCATGATCTTAAACACATCCTTCTTCAGCACCCGCACCCTCGGATCATCCAAAAGCGCTCCATTCACCCTACGCAGATACTCCCCATTCCAATCGATAATCTCCTGCAGCAACTCCGCGACCTCCACCTCCGAATCATCCGAAACCAATTCCAACACCCTCCTCAGCGTAAAACCAAATCCCAAGCCACCTATCAACACTCGCCGAGCTCTCTCCTCAGCCCTCTCACAGGCCAACTCCGCCATCAACTGCTCAGAAGAAGCCGCCGTCGTACTCATCAAGGGCACACCCCCGATCTTTAAAAAATACTCCCCATCATGCTCCTGCAATAAAAGGGTTTCCCCATCGGGCGCAGTGCTCGTCGCAAGATTCATCGTCGGCTTCACCCCCCCAGCTTAGGATTTCAAACCCACATGAAAAGACCTTCCCGCAAGGCTCAAGCTCCTCGGGAAAATAAACTTTAAAAAACTTCGAACGAATCCCGAACTCAGGAGTCTATCTTAGCGAAACCAGCGTTGATTCGCAGTTTTCATATTATAGGGTGAACAGCTTTATTGCATCGATTCCACGAGTGTGGAGCCTCGACAAGCAATGTTCTTTAAACCGCCGAGATTTTCTCACGAAGGTCTCGGCGGTTTTCTGTACGCAAACCCTAGCCATTTTCTACCCCCTTTCATAACCCCCGCCCTCATTCCTCTCCTCATTTCTACGATTTACGATTGAAAAATCCCCCGTCCCGCCTTCTCCTCCAGCCCTCATGAACGTCTCGCTCAACTGGCTCAAAGAACGCCTCGATTTCGGCACCCGCACTCTCGATGAAGTCTGCGACCTCCTGACCTTTGCCGGGATCGAAATCGAAGGCCTCCAAGAAATCGGCGTCAAGAGCGAGCAAATCGTCGTTGCCGAAATCAAAGAAGCCGTTCAACACCCCGACGCCGACCGCCTCAAGGTCACTCAAGTCGATGCCGGTGAAGGCGAACTCCGCCAAATCGTCTGCGGCGCCACCAACTACAAAGTCGGCGACAAGGTCCCCTGCTGCCTCCCCGGGACTGAACTCCCCGGCGGGTTTAAAATTGGCGAAACCAAGATGCGCGGCGTCGAGTCCAAAGGCATGCTCGCCGCCGGATCCGAGATTGGCCTCGTCGACAAGGAAGACGGCCTCCTCATCCTCGACCCCTACTTCAAGGTCGGCACCCCCGTTCGCGATCTCTTCGACTCAGACACCTTGATCGAGGTCGAAATCACCCCAAATCGCCCTGACCTCCTCTCCCACTCCGGCCTCGCCCGTGAACTCGCCGCCCTTCTCCACACCGAAACCAAACCCGTCACCAAAACCCACGCCACCTCGACTGCCCAAGACGCCTCCCTCGTCACTGTCGATTCCCCCACCTGCCCCTTCTACTCTGTCCTCTCGATCAAAGGCGTCAAAGTGGCCCCCAGCCCAGACTGGCTCGCCAAGAAGCTCAAAGCGATCGGCCTCCGCCCCATCAACAACATCGTCGACATCACCAACTACGTTCTCCACGAACTCGGCCAGCCCCTCCACGCCTTCGACGCAGCCAAAGTCTCGTCCCCCCTTCACATTCGCCAAGCAACCGAGGGCGAAAAGTTTAAAGCGCTTGACGAAGAAACCTACGACCTCGAAGCCATCGACTGCGTCATCTCCGACCAATCCGGCCCCCCCCTCGCCCTCGCTGGCGTGATGGGTGGCCTCGATAGTGGCGTCACTGATTCCACGACCGATATCCTCCTCGAGTCCGCCTACTTCACCACTTCCGAGATTCGTCGTACTTCCCGCCGACTCTTCCTCACTTCTGATTCCTCCTACCGCTTCGAGCGCGGCGTTGACCCGAATCAAGTCCTCCCCGCCTCCGCTCTCGCCGCCGCTCTCATCCTCGAAATCGCAGGAGGAGAAGCCGGCGCCCAAACCATCACCGCCGGCCAACTCCCCGACGCCCTTCCCAAGGTCGGGCTGGATGTCGACCGCATGCTCCAACTCATGGACCACAGCATCTCGCTCGAAGACGCAGGCACCATTCTCAAGCGCCTCGGCCTCACATCGTCCGATCACAAAACCTGGTCCATCCCCAGCTGGCGCGCTGATCTCGAACGCTCCGCTGACCTTGTCGAAGAAATCGCCCGCACCCACGGACTCGAAAACGTCCCCTCCCGCACCGGCGGCACTGCGGTGGATGAAAGCGCCATCGATCTAGAATACGACCGCCTCCTTAACTTCAAAAAGCACCTCGTCGCTCTCGGCTTTTACGAAACCCAAACTATTAAACTCATCGCCGAGAACCAACTCCGCGATTGCCTCCCTCTCCGCCCGCTCCAAGACGGTGACCTCGTCAAAGTCGCTCGCCCTCTCAGCGAAGACCACGCCATTCTCCGCCCCGCTCTCACTCCCGGCCTCCTCGCGGTTGCCGAAAACAACCTCCGCCAAGGTGCTAAAACTCTCCGCTTCTTCGAAGCTGGCCGCCAATTCCGCAACGTCGGCGGCGGAAAAGCCACTGACCTCGAAGCCGACTCCCTCGCCCTTCTCCTAGGCGGCGAAGCCAGCCCTCTGTCATGGACCCGCGGCGAAAACCGCAGCCTCGATCTCTACGATCTCAAAGCCGCCATCCAAGCCGCTCTCGGTAATCGCAACGTTCAATTCACGACCCGCGCACGCGAAGGCTTCCTCCTTGCTGGTGATATTCAACTCGAAGGCAAGCCCATCGGCACCTTCGCTCAAGTTCTCCCGTCCCGCGCACGCGAGCTCGGCTTTAAATCCGCAATCTACCTCGCCGAGCTCGACCAAAAGAAGATCCTCGGCCTTCGCCAAGACATGTTCCAAGTCGAGCCCCTTCCGCAGTTCCCCGGCTCCAGCCGTGACATCGCAATGGAGCTCCCCCTAAAAACGAGCAATGCCGAGATCGAGAAAGCCCTCGCCAAACACAAAGACCCCCTCCTCGTCTCCGCCGTCTGCTTTGATCAATTCAGCGACTCCAGCGGCGAAAAAATGGCAGCTGACAAACGCTCCGTCGCCTACTCCTTCACCTACCGCTCAGACAAAGGATCGCTCAAGCAAAAGGACTTCGATACCGCGCACGATAAACTCCGCGCGCACCTCGAGAAATCCCTCCCCGTGACCTTCCGATAGCTGACATCAAGCCAATCGGCTGATTCCATATCTGGCACCGTGCGTTAACTCACTTGCCACTCAAATCACAAGGACTCGTCCCGTTTTTCAGGGTGAGTTACTGGGGTTTGGGCTGGATTTGAGAGTGAGATATTTTTAGTCGGAGTGAAGGGCGTAGCCCGCAACGCAGACTTGCAGTCGACCGCAAACTCGGCAGGAGTCCGGTCGTTGCTGCTTAAGAACTTGCTCGGGTGTCGGGAAACTTGATTGAGCATTCAACAACTCGCAAAGGTTGAATCCAACAAAAACAACCACCCACCTAAAGACGGATCTTATCCCAATTACGATTCCAAAATAGTAATCGGATGCCCACAAATAAAGTCACTAGATTAGAGACTCTTCAACTCGAGTTGCGCTCTACTTTCCTCCGTAGCGATAGTGGCCATCGATCGGATAATCGAAGAGCTTGTCCTCCCAAACCGGGCCATTACCAATGTTGTGCACGACCCAAGGCTCAGTCTTCTTAGCCCCAGGTCCAGGAACCACGATGCCGATGTGCTTACCACCGTCGAGCAGATTCCAAACCACAATATCACCCACCGAGTAATCTTCACCATCGAGCGTCTTCGCCAGCGTTTGACCCTTCCGGTAGAAAAAGCGCTGAAGATTTTTGACTCGGCGGTGGTCGATATTGGTATCTGGCCCTTTCGCCTGATAAAGCTGAGGATATGAGAAAAAGTTGGCCTTAATGTCCTCGTGGAGGTCAATTTGAAGATCAATGCCGACCGTGCGATAAGCCCTGATAATCAAGTCCTCCGCCTTACCACGATTCTCGCCGATATCGCCATTCGGAAAATCAATCTCGAAGTAAGATCCATCATACTTCACCTCGACCTGCGAGCGCTCTAAAGCCGCAGCCCCCAGAAGGGAGTGAAAGTCACCATCCGCATGGAGATCACGGATCGCCTCACGAACGTTCGCATCTGAGGTCAAATTCTGCTGAGCCTGCAAGTAAGGCACAAAGGGACGCACAAAAACCCCTCCGATCGCAATCGCAAACGCGATGAGCAGCCAGCCCCCGAGGGAACTTCTGCGCTTTTTCTTCATCGGTGCTGCTCCGACGTATTCGATGGGCTTCATGGGGTGATTTCGACGAGGAAATCCTGACATATATTCAACGAATAGGCGAGCGAATTCCTATTGTGCGGCTTGCGAACCGACCTTTTTTTTCATTTTTTTGAGCTCGTGCAGGACATTCCCCTTATTTTTTCTTCTCAATCTCCAAAATTTTCAGATCTGGAAGCTCACGGGATCCTCATTTCAAAAACTTGGTCTCAGCAAAAAGTGCGGCATGCCGCTCGCGCGCTTTTTTGGGTAGATCAAAGCCATTTCCACTTCCTAGCAGGTCATAGAAATGGCCCCGGCCTCTGCCATCCCGAAAGCCAGCCCTCCAAATATCAAGCCGAGTTATGGAAATACGATGTCGCTGAATTTTTCTTAAAATCTCCGCTGAGCTCCCGATATCTCGAATTTAATCTCGCCCCGAATGGAGCTTGGTGGAGCGCCGCCTTCACAGCAGCTCGCACACCAGCGCCCGGCGAGCCCTCTGCCATTCCGGGCGTCCACACCTCAAGCGAGCGGAATCCCACTTCTTGGCGCGCCAGCGCCCGCCTCCCTCTCGCTTGGCTCCAAGCAAATCTCGCATTTTCAGAAGAAAGCACCCTCAATGCCACCTTCATCATCAACTCCCCCACGCAGGACTTTCTCTCAGCCGCTCAGCTCGCCGACCCGAGTGACACCGCACCAGACTTCCACCGTCCAGATCGCTTTGCACCCATTCGCTCCATTCGCTCCCTTTCGCTCTGACGTGACTTTCCCAAAATTCATCGCTAAGGTTCACCCATGCCCGAGATGCCAAAGGCCGCTCCGCTCCCCGAACGCCCGCCTCTGCACATAGACGCAGGCTCACTCGTCATCGCCTCACCGGCCGAAGTCTCGGAAGCCAGCTTCAGCATCCCAGCAGTCCGAGCCCTTCGCGCAGCCAAGCCTCAGGGAACCCTCCTCATCTTGGCAAACCAAGACAGCGCTCCCATGTGGCGTAAGCTTGTGGAGGCCGGTGAAGTGGACCAAGTCATCGAGCATGACTCGGCAGACTCAGCTCGTAAAATAACGCGCCTTTTAAAAGATGCTGAAATTTCTATCGGAGCCTCCATCGCTTGGGAAGACAGCCCCGCTGCCCAGGCTTTTGCCAAGTACGGCATTCCTCAGAGATTCGGATACCCCTCCGAGAAACTCGCCAAGCAGCTTACCGATCCCATCGAAGTGGAGCGTAAAATCGGGCCCATTGAGCATCAGGTGAATCACTATCTTCTCTTCGTAGAGAAACTCGGCGCTGACCCCTTCCAAGCTTCTAATTTCACCTCACCCGCTCGCCCCGCCGCTGCCGAGGTTCTTCAAATCGCCATCGCACCAGGATCTGATTTTGGTCCGGCTGCCGAGTGGCCCCTTGAGCGCTTCACAGAGCTCGCTGAGAACATCTCAAAGCACGCCTCCCTTGTGATCCTCGCCTCCCCCGGGCGCCCGGGACCCGCCAGAGCTCTCGCTAAAGCACTCGGCCAATCAGTGACCGCGCTTGAGGGTGATGACCTTCTTCAGCTCCTAGCCACTTGTCATGGACTCATCGCGAATGATGGCTCTATTCCGCACTACGCCTCATTTGTTGGCACTCCCTCCATCATCCTTTTTGGACCAAATGAACCAGAGTGGAAGCGCCCGCTCGGCCGCATTCACCGCGTAATCCGGCGTCATGTTCCCTGCTCCGGCTGCCTCTTAAATAAGTGCCCTTTGGATCATCGCTGCATGAGTGAAATCACGCTCCCAGAGGTCTTAGAAGAGCTCCGCAGCCTCTTTGCAAGCTAAGCCTAATCCACCATGACATACTCCAAGAGGAGGGACTGCACAGTGCCGTAAAAGTCATTCCGGAAATAAGCTGAGCGCATCTCTGAGTCCTTGATCTCATTAGGATCTCGCGGCTCACGCGAGCCAAAGCGATACTTCTCCTCCAGGAGTAAACGCGCCTGATTCAGAGCCCCATACCAATCCTCAGCATCCTTACGCTCGATCACCAAGCCCTCTTCCGCCCCGTCGCGTGCCTCGAACACCGCTTTCATGATCTTCTTCCGTTGCGCTGAAAATTCATGATCTAATTCCGGCACCACGATCTCCTCCCACATCGAGTCTTCATCCATCAAGCCCGCAAAGTGCCTCGCCAAATCCCCATCAGCATCATCCGCAATTTTAAAGAGAACCAACCAATCTTGCTCCTCTTCTGGGAGTAATTTTAGGCCGCCTGAGACTGTCGGAGCAATGGTCATTCTGCTTTCTCAAGAGTCGCATTGAGCTGCGCGCTATGAAGTTGGTTCACATACATTTCACCCTTCTCCCGTCCCCCGCTCCATACGATGGCCCGGCCCCGCTCGTGAACCGCCATCATTAAGACATCCGCTTTTTCTTTCGAAAAACCAAAAACTCGGATCAAGACTCGGCTCACGTATTCCATCAGATTCACCGGATCATCCAGCACCACCACCTGCCAAGGTTTATCCGTCTTTTCGCGAGAGCGTGTCTCGCTTTTTTTCACGGGAGCTTCGACCGCCTTCATTGCTTAAATTTCGGCCACTTTTTCAGGAGCCTCGATCCAGCGACCATGCTCTTGGATTAAGTCTTTAAGGCGCTCCACGGCCTCACCTTCTGGAATGTTAAACTTCACAGCCTGTTTTCCAACGTAGAGATTAATCTTCCCAGGAGCCCCACCGACATATCCAAAGTCTGCATCCGCCATCTCACCCGGACCATTCACAATGCAACCCATCACCGCGATGCGCACCCCCTTAAGGTGTCCCGTCGCTTCACGGATTTTTTGCGTCGTCTCCTGCAAGTTAAACAAGGTCCGCCCGCAGCTCGGACATGCC